>CAZBBQ010000345.1:0-1534 GCA_964489745.1 uncultured Desulfobacteraceae bacterium | reverse complement strand
TAGTATTGTTGGCTACCGTGTTTGATTGAAACATAAAAACCACCATAAGGCAAGGGTTTGCTTGAGGTTTGACCCTATTTTTTAAGAGCCCTCACAATGGTACTGTGCAGTTCTCTCTCATTGAAGGGTTTAATTACATAGCTGAAAGGCTCTGTTGTCTTTGCCCTCTTTAGCCTTTCCTCATCCATATAACCAGTAATGTATACCACAGGGATAGTAAAAAGATTACGGATTTCAGTAGCAGCATCGATACCATCTATTTTTCCTTTTAAAGCAATATTCATCAGCACTAAATCTGGCTTTATCTCCTCTGTTTTCTTAATGGCTTCTTCGCCAGATAAGACAATAGCAGGAGCATCATATCCCAGAGTTTTTAATATATTTTGTATATCTTTGGCGATGATGATTTCATCCTCAACAACCAATATCTTAGTTTTTGCCATTTTATTACTTTCTCTCTTGTTATTTTTTCCCAAATGTAATCGAAAATGTTGTCTCTTCGCCTCTTTGGAGATCGATGATGCTATGCTGCACAATGACAGAAGTTCAATAAAAAGCAAGACTGGATTGTTGCCAGTAAAATACGAGGCTAAATCACGTGTTCATTGATGGACAACAGGTGTGATCTGAGGCTTGCTTTTTTATTCTTTATGCTAAACTTCTTCCTAATATTTCCTCTGTGAAACTCAATCGTTCGAGTAGATACATTCAATATTTCTGCAATCTCTTTTATGTCTCTGCCATACCTTACAAGGTTTGCTACCTGAATTTCTGCCGGAGTAAGGTTTAAATATTTAGAGGACAATCTGCGAGAAAATGGTGAGATGATGTCGTTTAGATTGGATTGCAGGATCCTTAAATAGGCATTTTGTCTGGTATCCAACCCACTTTTTTTCAATTTTTCCAGATATGGGACAATTAGTCCCTTTAGGTTGGATAAGACATTTTCTTCAAGTTCTGTTTTATCTTCATCCCTTCGTTTCAACAAGACTTTCAGTGCGGTATTTACCTCCTCAAGTTTTCTGGTCTTGAGCACCAATTCCTTCTCTTTCTCTCTTAGCATCTCCTCTGCCTGACTGCGTTCGGTTTCCGGTGCTTCCAATTGAGTAACGCATTTGCACAATTCTACTAGTTGAGTAAGGAGTTGCTCTTTTATTTTGGCTTTATCTTTCATTTTGATCACCGTATATAATAATGTAAAACTATGTCGCTTCTTTCTGAATGGTCAAAATCGGAAATTCCGTGATTGATTCCCTGAGTCAATCAGTTCCCCTTCTTCCTTGCTGATAGGCCACAGAGGACTGGTATACGTTTCCAAAACCCACGCCAGGATCTACTGAATGAATCCAATACCCTTTATTGGCATCTCGGGTGACCTGTACCAGTTTAAACCCCTGATTGAAGGTTAGGGTTTGATGACAACTAAAAAAGCACCAACACCATTTCTCTCTCCCTTACCCGGTGTTATTCCTGAAGAGCCACTGCAAAATAAAAACGCCTTTGGGCATCCCCACCCAAAGGCGTCATTCAAAGT
>CAZBBQ010000344.1:0-1538 GCA_964489745.1 uncultured Desulfobacteraceae bacterium | reverse complement strand
AAATGTAAAAGTTACACTTGAAAAAACTATGCAAAGCAGCTACTAAAAAAGTGTTCACACGATAATTTTATTCAAAACAACGGCCACCACACGTGCCTGAATAATTTTCCATCCTTACGATACATAGAATGTCATGCAATAAAAAACAATCTCTACTATTCAGAATAAAAGGGGGTAAAGATGGAAGGGATGATCCTAATAGATTTTGAGGAAAATAAAACCATACAAGCGCAAAAAGAAAGAGCGAACGGCAAAAAGAATCCATTTAATGAGGCATCATGGCAATCGTCCAATAGAATTTCTTTAGACCTTACGTATCTATTTGACAGCCCTGGAGATTCACCATCTATCACTCTTGAAGATATTAAAAATATTGCACCGCAGGTGATGAATGCCCATAGGATGTTAAAAAAAAATCAAGGAGATATCTGTGATGATGGAACACCCATGACTGGCTGGCAAAACCTCCCAGAAGAGATTACTGCTAATCATTTAGAAGAGATAAAATCTGCAGCCCGGAGCCTTAGTGACCGAATTGATGTATTTGTCTCTTTAGGGATAGGCGGATCATATTTAGGCATTGAGGCCACATGTATGGCACTGACTCATACCTATTTCAACCAGTTGAGCCGGAATGAAAGAGGGAATGCACCAGAGATTTACTTTCTGGGCCAAAATATGGACCCTGACTACATACGAGACACCCTCGATATGCTACGAGGCAAAGTGGTAGGAGTAAATGTTATATCGAAATCAGGAACAACAACAGAAACTGCAATTGCCTTTAGAATCCTGCGTAATGTGCTAGAGAAAAATTGGGGTCACAATGCCAAAGATTTAATATATGTGACTACTGATGCTACAAGAGGAGCCCTTAGGCACTTATCAAAAGATAAGGGATATAAAACCTTTCCTGTTCCTGACAATATCGGTGGCCGCTTTTCGGTGTTGACCGATGTTGGATTGCTGGGACTTGCTATAGCCAATATTGATATTAACGAGTTCGCCGCAGGGTTTAAATATATGAGAAATATCACAATGGAGGACAATTTCTGGGAAAATCCGAGTCTTCTTCATGCAGCAGCTCGCCATGCAGCCTGGTTGAAGGGTAAAAAGATAGAGATAGTAGCCACGAACTCAGCACCTTTATATGGTGTAGCCAAGTGGATGGAACAGTTATTTCCAGAAAGTGAAGGACATTCTGGACATGGCATGTGGGTATCTCCTTCTCTTTACTCAGAAAAATTACATGCTAACGGCCAGATGGTTCAACAGGGCGAACGAAATATTTTAGAAACGTTTATTATGTTACAAGAGCATGATAACACCGTTACTATTCCCTATGATAAAAATAATAGTGATGGACTGAATTATTTAGTCAATAAAGGTCAAGGCATGAATAGCATTAACAGAAAGGTAATCGAAGGACCTGCATATTCCCATTATTTAGGTGATGTTCCTAACATGATAATTGAAATACCAAGAAGAAACGCATTTAGCTTGGGTGAAATGTACTATATGATGGAAAAATCAGTAGC
>CAZBBQ010000343.1:0-1560 GCA_964489745.1 uncultured Desulfobacteraceae bacterium | reverse complement strand
GACCATCAGACAAGAAACATGTAAAAAAGATTGCCTGGATTCAATGCGCTGGTCGAGGATTGACCAAGGGATTGCCGTACTGTTCAAAGATATGCTGTATGGTGGCTACAAAGCAGACAATTATTACAAAGGAACACGATACATCTGTAGAGACCCTGGTATTTTATAATGATCTGAAGGCATATGGAAAGGGTTTCTGGGATTTTTATCAGAAAGCTATAGAAGATGGCGTCAGGTATGTGAGGGCACGGCCTTATGATGTGACTGAAGATCCGGAGACAAAAAACCTTACTGTTCGATATGAAAATTTGGATACCGGTGAAATCCATGAGGATGAGGTAGAGCTATTAGTGCTTTCCACAGGCCTTATTCCAAGCGAGAGGAACAAGAAACTGGCAAAGGCATTAAAGATTGAGCTGGACAACTTGGGGTTCTTTAAAGAGAAAGACCCATTGCGTTCGCCACTTGCAACCAATGTTGAAGGGATATATGTGTGCGGAGGAGCTACTGGTCCCATAGATATTTCTGAATCGGTTGTTCAGGCGACTGCAGCGAGCATGAAAGCAATCCTAAAAAAAGAAGGGTAATGGAATAGTGGATTGTTGTGGTGATGATTACGTATTGTTCCATTACGCCATTACACCGCCATTTGAATAAACACAAACGGTGCCAAAATGATAACAGATTGGAAATCACAGAGAGGGACATTCAATGAGTGACACTATCAGGGTAGGTGTCTTTGTCTGCGATTGCGGCTCAAACATTGCTGGTATCGTGAATGTACCGGAGGTAGTGGAGTACGCCAAGGGCCTCAAAAATGTAGTCTTTGCTGATGAAGGAAGATGGTCGTGTTCGGTTGACTACCTGGCCACTATGAAAGAGCTCATAAAAGAACACGATCTCAATAGGGTGGTTATCGCATCGTGTACCCCAAGAACGCATGAACCGCTTTTTAAAAGAACGGTAAAAGAGGCAGGCCTTAATCCCTATCTCCTTGAATTCGTGAGTATTAGAGAGCAGGTTTCCTGGGTCCATAGGGCAGACCCCTTAAAGGCCACGGAAAAGGCCAAGGATCTTGTAAAAATGGGTGTGGCCAAGGCCATTCTCCTTGAAGAAGGAGAGGAGATCAGGCTTCCTGTTAAGCAGGATTGTATGGTGATCGGGGGCGGTATGGCAGGTATGACCGCTGCTTTGAGTATCGCTGATCAGGGGTTTCATGCCATAATTGTGGAAAAAGAGCCACAGCTCGGGGGCCTTTTAAATAGGATATCACATATCTCTCATAATCATGAAGAGAGTGTGGCCTCTACGATTGTTAAGGACAAAGTCAATCTCGCCAACAACCATCCACATATTGACGTGTATACAAGCGCTGAAATAGAGAAGGTTCAAGGCTATATTGGGAACTACAACGTCACCTTGAATGCCGGCGGATCACACGAAAGCCTCGAGGTTTCCACCATAATTGTAGCCACAGGAATGCAGGAGATCGAGCCAGTAGGGAAGTACGAATACGGAGCTGATCCTCGCATCGTTACACAGCTTCAGCTCGAGGGATTG
>CAZBBQ010000342.1:0-1562 GCA_964489745.1 uncultured Desulfobacteraceae bacterium | reverse complement strand
AGCTTTGGCGCTACCATAGCCAGTTGCCGTTTTTATCCCAGCGGCTGTTATAGTGCATCCCAAGCTTTGAGAGGATGTGTTGGTAAAGAAAAAGCCTGTTCCCTCTAAAATAACCGAGGTCTTGACAATGTGAGTCGAGTTTAAAACCCTTCTCCTTCGCCTCAGCTAAGAGCATGGTCCTGGCTGTTTTTTGAACAACGCAAATATAATCAAAGTGGATAGAATGATAGAGTTTATCTTCTAAGGTTACAACAACTACGGCATTGTCGGGTATGTTTTCGTCAACAGTTATATAGATACCTAAGAAAAAGACTAGGAGAGCGAGGCTTATTATTACTACTATAATTATTTTGGATGCTTTTCCCACTTCTATAATCTTGGTTTTACATGCCCAATTTTAACGAGGTAAAAGAAACGTTACATAAATTTTTCGCACCATACTATCTTTAATACATAAAGTCAATCAAATGATAAAAACAAAAAAATAGAAAGATACTGTATAAAATTGCGGTATACGTTTTATAAAAAGGTAAAGGATTTTGGGTTTATTATAAAGGGATTATTTTTTTACTCGCCTATTGTATAATAGCTCCGATACCAATCAATGAATTTTTGAATCCCAGTCTTTATTGAAGTTTTAGGATTAAAACCCAGCATTTTTTTCGTCTTTTCTATATCAGCATATGTTTCAGGTACATCACCAGGCTGAAGAGGAAGGAACGTTTTCTTTGCCTCTATCCCCAGTGTTTCCTCGATAAATGTAATGAGATCCATGAGCTGTACGGTTTTTGAATTACCAAGATTAAACAGTTCATATTTAAAGGGATTATCAAGAGAGGAGATCGTTCCATCCACGATATCATCTATGTAGGTAAAATCCCTTTTCATTTTTCCAAAATTATAGATATCGATTGGCCTTTTATTCAGTATGGCCCTGGTAAAAATAAAAAGAGCCATATCCGGCCTTCCCCATGGTCCATATACGGTGAAATACCTGAGTCCGGTTAAGGGAATATTATAAAGATGACTATACGTGAATGCCATGAGCTCATCAGTTCTTTTGGTTGCAGCGTAAAGGGAGATTGGGGTGTCAACATTGTCTTCAACACTAAAGGGCAGCTTTGTATTATTACCATAGACAGATGATGAGGAGGCATATACAAAATTACGTACAGGAAATTGCCGTGCCATTTCTAATAGGTTAAGAAAACCCTTAATGTTACTCTCCTCATAGGTAAAGGGATTTTCAATGGAGTATCTCACGCCTGCCTGTGCTGCTAAATTACATATTTTATCTATCTGGTTTTGAGAGAATATTTTTTTTAGGGCATCGAAATTGTTAATATTTTCATGATAGAACGTGAAATTATCATGGGAAGTGAGTTGCGCCAGTCTCGCCTTTTTTAATGAGACATCATAATAGGTGTTGAGATTATCGATACCGATTACTCGAGCACCCTTTTCAAGGAGTGCGTTGGCTGTATGAAAGCCGATAAAACCGGCTGCTCCTGTTACTAAGATTGTGTGTTGATTCTCTGCCATTGGGTTATTGTGTTTGTTGA
>CAZBBQ010000341.1:0-1569 GCA_964489745.1 uncultured Desulfobacteraceae bacterium | reverse complement strand
CCTATACTATTAAATTAACCTTTACAAATGCTTTTTCCGGTAAGAATCTCTCTCGACCGACGTAAGGCCCTTTATAACTCCATGCTCGTAGAATTATCTTTGAACCCTCCGAAAAGGCACAAATCGAACTGGCAAAATATTTTTTATCCGTATCTCGCCTTTCTCTGATTTCTCTATTACCATAAGCTTCTGAACCTGGAAAGGTTTGCCTACGGGGATAGCCATTTTCCCTCCATTTTTCAGCTGTTTTATCAATGGAGGAGGAATATGATCAGAGGCTGCCGTGACTATAATACAGTCAAAGGGAGCGTATTGTTCCCACCCAAAATAGCCATCGCCAACTTTCACTGTAATATTTTTATATCCCATTTCACTCAGTCGTTTTTCAGCAGCTTTACCCAAAGGAGTAACAATCTCCACAGTATAGACTGTATTAACTATCTTGCTGAGTACTGCTGCCTGGTACCCAGAGCCAGTTCCTACTTCCAACGCAACATCATCTTTTTCTGGCTTAAGCAGCTCGGTCATTAAGGCTACAATATACGGTTGAGAGATGGTCTGCCCATATCCAATAGGCAAAGGAAAGTCCCCGTAGGCAGATTTCTGTCTTTTTGCTGCCACAAACAAGTGGCGAGGAACATCTCTCATTGCCTGTAACACTTTCTGATTATAAATACCTCTTTTAGCAATCTGTTGGTTTACCATCTTGTATCTAAGCTTCTTGTAATGTTGATTATCTTCATCGAGAGAAAAACAAAAGGAGAGGTGGCAAAAGATGAGAGATATAGAAGAGAAAAAACAGAAAACGAAAAGAAGCTTATATTTGGCTTTTATCAATATCAAAGCGAGGTATCTTGAATTCAGCATATTTTTTCTATTATAAATTATAGAATAGATGTATAAATTTTCAACTGCTGATATTCTTCAGGGCCTCATAATTTTTCTGTTATTGGAAGCATCTTTGCTTATACGAGAGAGCTAAACAATGATAGCGGTGTAATGTCATTTGGGAGCAGCTTGAATTGTATGTTATTAGAGTATATGATAATGGATCTTGATGGTCAAGTTGGAGTGTTGTAAGGGTGTTTTTCCTATGTGCTAACAAAAAAATAGTTCGGATTATTTGACAGTATACCGAATTTGCAACAGTGAAAGGAATGAATACATGATTGATCTTGTAAAAAAGTTTTTCAGTAAAAGAAGCCATGATGATTCTTCTCATCAGAGGAGACAAAGACCTCACGATATTCGTATAGCGACCTGCGCCCTTTTGCTTGAGATGTCTAATATAGACGGTGAGTTCAGTGCGTTAGAAAGAGAAAGTATTACCTCTATCCTGAAAAGAAATTTTGATTTATCTGATGAACATGCAACTTCAATCCTTGAAGCATCGAACGAGGAACTGAAAGGGAGTATAGACATATGGCAATTTACGAATCTTATTAATCAAAACTATTCGATAGAGGAAAAAATTCGGGTCGTTGAAATGGTGTGGGACGTTGTATATGCGGACGGAAAGCTTGACAAACATGAAGATTATCTGGTTCACAAACTTGCTACATTACTCCG
>CAZBBQ010000340.1:0-1593 GCA_964489745.1 uncultured Desulfobacteraceae bacterium | reverse complement strand
TGGTGTATGTATAGGTAAGAGCCAGTGTCATGTTACGATAGGGGCCAATTTTTGTGCCAACTTCACAACCATCGGCCTTATAGCTACGCAAGTTTTGCGGCGAAAAGACACCATCAGAGTCAGGTTCCCACTGGATTTTATCATTCACATCCCAGTGAAAATATGACAGTGTGATAAATACCTTATCATCCAAAAGTACCTGTTCGAGAGTGGCATCTGTATGCCAACCTGTTTCAGGCCTAAGATTAGGATTACCTTTGGTAAATCCATCATCTGGCCAGAAAAGATCATTGGGGGTTGGCGCTAAAAAGTGCTTTCCATGGCTGAGCTTCAGGACAGTATTTTCCAACGGGTTAAAAATCATCGCGTAGAGCGGAAGATCTTCGTTCCCGAAGGTCGAATGGTCTTCGTGTCTTATGCCGGCTAATGCCTTAAAATACTTACAAGGCCTATATTGAGCCTCGGCAAAGGTTCCTTGTGTGTGCAATCCGGCCTTGGTGGTTAATTCTGTTCCAGAAACTTCAGCTCCTGTTGCATTCAGATTAACGCTTTCATTTTCCCAATCATAATCTTTGTAATCTGCTCCCAATAACACTTTTACATTCTCAAAGGGCTTAATATCCATATTTCCTTCAATCCCACGCACTTTATTGGTAGTCCAACTTTTGCTTCCTGGTAAATTTCCAAAAAAATCAATATAGCGCATATAGTTATAATTCTCCATTGTTGTATAATCTCCCCTGAAGGAAAGGCCCAACCATTCTAAAGGTTTGCTCTTGATCTGAAGGACCAGATGGGCGTCTTCATCACTGCCTCGATCCTGCAAGCTGGCTGCATCACTATTATAAACTTTTATTCCGCTTATAAAATAATCTTGCGTTCCCTCAGGTGGCTTTACTCCCGGGCGCCCAAATTCCCGATCAATGTAATCACCATAGAAGCTGATATCCATAACGTCCCCTTTATCAAGAACTAATTTAAGGGAAACATCATTGTGAATGAGATCACTATTGTCACGAAAACCATCAGTTTCGCGGCGACTGGCTGTTAAATAATACCCAAAATCATCTGATAAGAACATGCCCTGCTCGGCCGATAACTGATAGGTGTCTTGAGAACCATACCCTGCATTAACTGCAAGATCGGTCTTCCCCCTTTCTGGCCGTTTCGTTTTGATGTTAACAGTGCCTCCCATGGCACCCGAACCATAGAGAAGTGATCCGGAACCTTTGACCACCTCTATCCGCTCGATGGTGTTGAGGGGAATTCTTCCAACATCTGCAATGCCAAGAGAAGGTGAATTTATATTTACACCATTCACAAAAACCTGTGTCGCATTACTACTCATGCCTCTAATATGAATCATCTCGGCAGCCCCTCCAAAATTTCCTTGTGTCCTCCAGTCTATGCCCAGTTCGTTAGCTAAGAGCTCTCCCAAGCTCTTTGCCGAGGATTCCTGTATATCTATTTCATCTATTATGATAATTGAGTTAGGGACATCTTTACGTGTCTCTTCGGTTTTAGTAGCAGTAACAACTACCTCTTCTAATGTTGTTATCGCCTTTTGTTCCTCTTTCGCCTTACTTAATCCTG
>CAZBBQ010000339.1:0-1597 GCA_964489745.1 uncultured Desulfobacteraceae bacterium | reverse complement strand
CTTAGTCAACCACTAAAACCGATATATCCTTTGTTAAGTGGAGTACTTTCTGTGAGACACTCCCAAAAATAAACTCTTTTATACCGGACAGTCCCCTTCTTCCTATAACAATGGTGTCATACCCTGAATTCGCTTCGCTTATAATATCCCGTACTGTCCCTTTCTTCTTTGTCTGAGCTTTTATGGTGATATTGTTTTCCTTAAATCCTGCATTCAATAAAATTTCCTTGGCCTTTTGCATGGCTTCATTTACCAATTCCTTCTTTTGATCCTCCAATGCACAAAATTCGACCTGTTTGGATATAAAATAAGGGGTTAAACTTGGACTGTTCATATCGCATATGGCGGCAGTATCTGGAAGAACACTAAATAGTGTTACTTCCATCTCTTTTGTGAATGATGTCGCAATAAATTCCACTGCCCTCATAGCATTTTTAGAATCATCAAACGCAACCAATATTTTTTTAGCCATTGTATGCCTCCTTTTAATTGGTGTATCTCTCGTATACTCCTGTCATTCAAAAGGAAATAGCAGGTAAATAATTATAGCTATTGGGTCTTGAAATGTAAAGATTGTTCCTGGTGTTGTTAAATTATTTCCATAGAAAGATGCATAGTTTTCAAAGACTTAATACGGGGAGCATTAAATGCTTTCCGGTGGGATTTCCTCCATTGATACGTCTGGAAATACACGGCGACCTTCCGCCAGTTGCATCAAAAAAGATCTCATGACCCTCTCGCACTCTTCTCAGCTATGCCCTATGGAAAAAAATTTATGCGCCCATTAGTAAATCAATGTTAAAATACCTCTTCAGTAAGCTTTAAGAATCATGTATACTTTCTGTGAGAATTTGCGACTACAAATTTGCACTATATCAATAGTGATGGCAATGTATAAAAATAGAGGCCAAAATGATTAAAATTCTTGCTATCTATGGCAGCCCACGTCGCAAAGGAAATACATCTCTCCTGCTTAAAAATGCTGTTAAAGGGGCAATTGAAGCTGGTGCTGATGTTGAAGAGATCATACTCCGTGATCTGAAGATGTCACCTTGTCTTGAAATCTATGGCTGTAAAGAAACCGGTCGATGTGTAATTCATGACGATTTCCAGCAGGTGTATGACAAACTGTTATCATGCCAGGGTTTAATGCTTGCCTCGCCCATATTTTTTTACACAGTAAGCGCTCACACCAAAATCCTCATGGATCGATGTCAATCCCTGTGGGTGAAAAAATACTGGCTTGAAAAGAATACAATTGAAAGTCCAAAATTCACACGAAAAGGACTTTTTATATCGGTTGGCGCTACCAAAGGGAAAAAACTTTTTGAGGGGACCCTTCTCAGCATCCGTTATTTTTTTGAAATTCTCGATATGGAGCTCTGGAAATCGCTCCTTTATCGCAGTTTAGATTTAGAGGGAGACATATTAGGGCACCCAGAATATTTATTAGAGGCACATCGGTCAGGCAAAGAATTGGTCCAGGCTATTCAAAAAAGAGATGAAAGGTTTGATTTACCTCTTCGAGATATACACTAACCATATCTTTCGGCTTACACTAAACGCCCCGTCTTGAAAGCGGTTCATGCTGGTGAAT
>CAZBBQ010000338.1:0-1609 GCA_964489745.1 uncultured Desulfobacteraceae bacterium | reverse complement strand
GATATATTCAAGCTTACTCACATCCTCATCAGTGATTGTTGCCTTTTCATCTTTTTCTGTAAGGCGCTTTTTCAATTTCTCTATTTCATGTTCCAGATCAATGACTTTGTTCAGCATAGTTTTATTTATCTCTATAGGCATTGCCTCGGTGGGCACTTCCTCTCGGAGCATCTCCCTGGCTTTAAGCACCAGTCTTTCTTTCCATTTGGGAACATGAACCTCCATCCCAAATTTTTCACGGATCAGTGTGGCCAGTGTTTCACTGGCTGTAGCCTCTCCATGGACGACAAATACTCTGGGGCGAGGTTCGGAGAAATGGCTTACCCAATCCAGAAGGTCTTTCTGATCTGCATGGGCAGAAAATCCTCCAATGGTGAAAACCTTGGCCTTTACCGCAACATCTTCTCTGAAGATTTTTACCTGTTTATTTCCATCTACTATCTTTCTTCCTGTGGTTCCCTGAGCCTGGAATCCTACAATGATAATACTTGCTCCAGGGCGCCAAAGGTTATGTTTGAGATGATGTTTGATCCGGCCTGCGGTGCACATCCCGCTCGCAGCAATGATAATAGCGGAACCGGGAGTCTCATTGATGGCAATGGACTCTTCAGTAGTGGGGGTGAAGTGCAGATTTGGCATATCAAAGGGATCAAAGCCTTGATCCACAATTGCCCTGGCCTGCTCATCATAATATTTTTTGTTTTTACGAAAGATTTGTGTCGCCCGAATGGCGAGGGGACTATCCAGATAGACAGGAATATTTGGAAGGATATTATCCCTATAGAACTCACCCAGAAGGTAGAGTATTTCCTGGGTCCTTTCCAGAGCAAAGGCTGGAATGATAACCTTTTCTTTATGTGATAAGGCATATTGGATAGCCTCTAAAAGTTCTTTCTTGCTATCCTCAAAAGGGCGATGCACTCGGTTACCGTAGGTGGATTCAATAAATAGATAGTCTCCTGCGAAGATTTCATAGGGATCTTCAATAATGAGTTGATTTTGTTTTCCCAGATCTCCTGAAAAAACGAGCTTTGTCTCTTTATTTTCGTCCTCTATCCACAACTCCACAATAGAAGAACCAAGAATATGTCCCGCATTCCTTAGGCGTGCCCTTATTCCCGATTCAACGGTGATTATTTGATCCCTTTCCGTTGGGGAGATATATTGTAAACTTTCTGTGGCATCCTTTGTTGTGTAAAGGGGAAGTATTTCCTTTTTACCCTTTCTTTTGTCTTTTCTCGTCTGCCATTCGGCATCCATTTCCTGGACATGTGCTGAATCAAGGAGCATAATCTGGCACAGTTCCGCTGTGGGTGGAGAGGTGATAATTTTTCCTCGAAAACCATCCTTTACCAGCTTGGGTATTCTTCCACTATGGTCAATATGAGCATGGGTCAAAAAAAGGGTATCGATCTGTGTAGGATCAAAACCCCAGTCTTGCCAGTTGCGCAATTCTATCTGTTTCCCACCTTGAAAAAGGCCGCAGTCAACAAGCACTTTTTTACCTAAAGAATTCTCAATGAGGTAATTGGATCCGGTCACTGATCCAGCAGCACCCAAACAGGTTACTTTAATCATATTTTGCTCTCCTTTTTATATTTTGCATCTG
>CAZBBQ010000337.1:0-1620 GCA_964489745.1 uncultured Desulfobacteraceae bacterium | reverse complement strand
ATGGCCCTGGCATACAAAGGGCCATCTCCCTTTTGATAACATTGGGCGATTCATTCGATGCGGAAAAGTTAGTCCCCATCACTTATGGTCACATTAGTTACGACTTTACAAATGAGGATTTTTGGGATCTTATGACAGAAGGGGTACCTAAAACAGCTCATAGAGTTACAACCCATCCTTCTTATTCACCTGAGCTTTGGAAAGAATGGGGTCTGCCCCTTGCTGACAATTGGGCTGATGAGCATGAGAGGAAACTAAAGCGGTTCCTGGAATTAGGCTGGCTGCGAACCGAGACCTGTGCCGAATACCTCCTTGGTATCATACCACGCAAGGGTGATATTGTGTCCATGGGTGGAAGCTGCATGCAGGTTGCTAACAACAGCCTCTTCGGGGCACGAGTGGACAGGATGGGTATTTTAATTTCCCTTGCTGCCGCAGTCTGCGGTCGGACACCTTATATGGGTTTATTATTGCCTGAGAATAGATATGCCAGTCATTTAGTAGAGCTCGATGATCTGGATGTTACCGATTGGACTCTTCCCCATTATCACTGCCTGGGTTATTACATTGGGGATCAGATACCAGGATTCAAGCCCGTGGTGGTCAATGGGCTGCCACCCAATCTCCCTTTTGACTATGCACGGGCGCTCGTGATATCAATGCCAACATCAGGGTCAGTAACCCTGGGCCACATAGTGGGCACCACCCCTGAAGCCCCTACCCTGGAGACAGCCCTGGGCGGTAAAAAGCCCGAACACGTGATAAGGGTGGGAAAGCGCGAGATGACACAAACCTGGGAGAGGCTCAATGTCTGGGATGACGATATAGTTGAACACATATCTTTCGGTTGCCCTCATTCCACTATTGATGAGATAGGTCGAATTGCCGCCTTATTAGAGGGCAAAACAATCAAGACCTCGATGTTGATAGGCGCTTCGGCACCTGTTGAGGCCCTGGCCAGACGGCAAGGTTGGGCCGATATTATTGAAAATGCAGGTGGGCATTTTCTGCCTGTATGCTCGTCCATAAGCAACCCCTTTACCCGTCGCGATGTGGCCGGCGAGAAGCAGGCCAAGAGTGCAGCAACAGATTCAGCCCGAAGTGCTCATTACTTAGCCACTGTGAGTGGCGTCAAGGTCTTTTTTGGAACTGAAGAAGAATGCGTCAATGCCGCCATCACCGGAAGATGGAAAGGAGAAATACCGAAATGGAAATAAAAGCTCATATGGTAAGTGCCGGAAAGGCAGAGGGGGAAGCGATAGTCTATAATGGACCGTTTTCCTTCTTAGGAGATTTAGACCCTGCTACCGGTAAGGTCCCTGTGCCCCGGCATCAGTTAGAGGGAAAAAGCCTAGTTAATAAGGTGTTTGTGTTCAGTAGAGGCAAGGGGTCGAGCGGTGGTGACTTTGCTGCCTGGGCAGCAAAGAAAAATGGAAACACACCAGCCGCTATGATCTGCCTTGAGAGTGAGCCTGTGTTATCGGGGGCGGTTATCGTCACTAAAATCCCCACAGTAGATCGTCCAGAAAAGGATGTATTGAAGCTGATAAAAACAGGTGATTATGTAAAAGTAGATGCAACCAGAGGCGTTATTGAGGTGGTGGGGAAATAAATCACAGT
>CAZBBQ010000336.1:0-1624 GCA_964489745.1 uncultured Desulfobacteraceae bacterium | reverse complement strand
CCGCTCTTTTTCCCTCTTGGACTGGTAGCTCCTATTCATCAAGGTCGCCTGCTGCTTCCGGCTGATAGAGTACTTTCTCTATTTTCAGGCGCTTCGAGCCTGCTGGTACGCGCCACTCCACGATGTCTCCGCTCCGATACCCCACGACGGCAGATCCCACCGGTGCCAGCAGGGAAATCCTGCCGCGAGAGATATCTGCATTAGATGGCGAAACCAAGGTAAACACCATTTCTTCTCCCGAATCAAGGTCCCGCATCTGTAGTGTTGAGTTTATGGTAACTACATCGGGTGGAATATCCTTGGAGTCAACCACAGTTGCCCGCTGCAAATCTTCACTCAGTCGCTCGAGGTTGTCTTTTTGACACTCATTCGATATAGGTGCATATTGGATAACGGTCTCAAGGCGTTTCAAATTGGATTCGGTAATAAAGATCTCCTTCGGCACGTTTTGTTTAATCATGTTGTATTCCTCGTTTTGTTTTATCATTGCACGGAAAATCAGCACTGCGCTTTAGATCAGATGGTATAAACGCAGGCTCATAACGATATTTGACCTTATGCCTTATTGTGTTTGCAACGCTCATCCCGCTACTTTAGTTTTGTGAAACCTGCTCCTCATCAGAGTCTATTAATAGATGTTCCTCCAAAGCCACCTGATCTCTTTTAAGGCTTTATGAAGAGACGCTATTAGCACCTGTTTAATTAGTTCAAATGTAGGTCTGATTCTTTTTCCAAAGATTGTCGCATTCCTCCTGACCTTATCCTGATGTTTTCCAGCCCTCCCACCTGATAGGATTATTTTTCCTCGTTTGTGCGCCTCATTCATTTCTGTTTTCCTCGTATTCAACAGAAATATGTCGCACCAAGGATACTGACACTCTATGAGGGGGTAGTTCGCTCGTCGTCTGGTATGCCGCATACCCTTGCTCCAGGTTAGGATCGAGGTATATTGGTGCCTTGTCTATCACCACAAATAATTTTGGCTCCCTTGTGCTCTCCAGTCCACTTTCTTGACAAAAATGCTTGATATCCGGATCATCCTGGCCATTGATAAATATCTTGTGGGGCATTTCTCTGGTCGTTCAATTCCCTTTAATCATGTCATAAACGTGCAGAGCGTATAAGATCACTTTCTCCCTCCGTAAAAACTGGCTAATAGATGTTCAGGCGCGCCAAGGATCCCGATAGAGCGTCTACAGCTGAAACGTCATCATCTTGCCTGCCCAAAAAACGAAACGCGTTGTTTTGGTAACGAGTCGAGATGTTTTCAGCGAAGCAGGTACCGCTCCTCCCTTTCTTAGGCAGGTTCGGCTCTATCAGGAAAAATCTATGAGTTAAAAAATGGAAGCCCCTTTGGTAGGCTCAGGGTAGCAGAAATTTTGAGAGACACTTTTTCATGAATGTTTACCTAAATCATACTTATGTTCTATAGTTACTTTAACTTAGTCAATAATATACCTGCCTAAACCCAAAGAATCAAGAGAAATCGGATCACCCATATATCTAACCGAATTCAATAGTCTTTACCAATACCACGTTCTGATTAATTGCGTTTGAAATAATTGAGGCACTGGGTGTTGATTACTATTAATTATAAGTCAGCCCATCCCTGAAAACTTTCTAA
>CAZBBQ010000335.1:0-1648 GCA_964489745.1 uncultured Desulfobacteraceae bacterium | reverse complement strand
GAGCACAATGCTTTCGAAGAGAAACAATTATAATCTTATCCTGTAATATGATGGGGGGAGACTTTACTTTTTCACCCAGAAATTTCCCTATCAGTACAACAAGGTTATTGTCAAAAGGCTTTTGGTAGTATGTGAAAAGCCATTCGTATAGTTCATGATCGTTTTCGAATTCCCAATAGGTGTAAAATACCTCGGAGCGCTCAATCTCGAAATCACTTACCTCGATTGCGCAAAGAGCATCATGAAGCATTTGAGCTTCATCGTGGAAGAAGTTACATATCTGTTCAATCTCCCCATCATCTGCTGGCTCCAAGATCACTACCTGTCCATGATCTCTGAGAACCCTTTTGGCTTCTCTCAGAGCCAGGATGCTGTCCTGATGATGCAGTGAGAGGGTAAACAAAATTACGTCAAAAGACTCACTTGGGAATTCCAGATACTCTCCAGACCCGATATGTAAGTCGACACCCTCCATGTTTTTTTTGGCCTCGGCAATGATGGCTGGATCTGGATCAATTGCCACAATCCTTTTTGCTTTGCCAACCAACTGTGTTGTGATTCGCCCATCTCCACACCCTATCTCAAGAACCTCTTGATTCCGCAAGTCCGCAAACTGAAGGATCTTTGACAGCGTTATACAATCCCGATCTTGTTCCATGGATTAGCCCACCGAGGAAGACAAAACATGAGCAAGCCTGCGTATACCTTCCTCAATGTTTAATTCAGGCACGTAACTGTAGCATAGCCGCATGTGGTTTTTTCCACTTCGATTGTGATAAAAGGCAGGGCCGGCAACATATGCAACTGAGGCATCCCTTATTACTCTTGGTAAAAGCGCTTCAGTGTCAATTTCCTTGGGTACAGTAACCCACGTATAAAAACCCCCTTGCGGTTTCGTCCAGTGCGTACTTTGTGGAAAATAATTCGCTAAGGCTGTCAACATGACGTCTCTTTTTCGGCGATATATTTCAATGGCCTTTGCTGTCTGCTGCTCAATCAAATTTTTTTTAGCAAAGGCAAGGGCGACATATTGTCCGATAGTTGTAGAGCATTGATCTTGTCCTTGTTTGGCTAAGGTTAACGTCTCGATCAATTTGTGCGGAGCAGTCACCCAACCTATGCGCACGCCCGGGGTAAAGATTTTTGAGAGGGTATTAATATGTATAACGTTCTGTGTGTTAAGGGATGCGAGCAATGGTGGAGCTGAACCTTCAAATCGCAGATCATGGTATGCTGCATCTTCTATAACTGGCACATTATACTCAACAGAGACTTCAATAATTTTTTTTCGACGCGTTTCCGAAAGTGTAACACCGGTTGGATTTTGGAATGAAGGGACGAGGTAAATAAATTTGGGATGCAATGATTGATGCTGTAAGTCTTCAAGCGTTGATTTCAGTACATCTGGTTGTATTCCTTTATCATCTAATGGAACACCGGCACAACGACCCTGATAGCTTTTAATGACGTGGAGGGCAGCTACGTAAGAGGGTTCGCCCACAATCACAACATCGCCAGGATCCAGGAAAACTTTGCAAATCAGGTCTAAGGCTGCAATGGCACCTGTTGTTACCAGGCATTCTTCTGCTTTGGATGCTCTGCCTGACTGTGTCATATATTCTGCCAGCCATTCCCTAAAAGGGGTAAT
>CAZBBQ010000334.1:0-1651 GCA_964489745.1 uncultured Desulfobacteraceae bacterium | reverse complement strand
CCATGTCAACATGAATAATGAAGACCTGATCCCTCATCTTTTATTTATTCCACAGAGCGATTTACTATCTCACAAATGTAAAAAAATGAACCTCTTTACAGGTGAAGCAACATTTGCCCTTGACATTATTAGAAGCAATTATTAATCTATACGAAAATACTATAGATTAAATTAGTATAAAATATAAAAAGATAAAAGGGGCCTTGAAAACTGATCAGACCATAGAGGTTTATCCTGTTTACCATAAGCGGCATGATTACGATGGAAGATGCAGCGCGTGCGCTGAATAAATTTCACCTGGTTGTTGCAAGACACCAGAATATCTTCTTTATTTAAAGGGCAATCAAGGTTGTTTGATGGAGGAATCGTTCAATGAGACTATCAACAAGAAGCCGTTATGGAGCAAGAATGATGCTCGACCTGGCAGAACACTATGATCAAGGGCCAATACCGTTAGGTGAAATTGCGAAGCGCCAGGATATATCTGTGAAGTACCTTGAACAGCTCATTATTCCTTTGAAGAAGAGCAGCTTCATACGGAGTGTACGAGGGCCCAAGGGGGGTCATATGCTGACAAGGCCACCAGAGGAAATAAGTGTTGGACAAATTGTCACAGTGCTCGAAGGAGGAACCGAACTTACCAATTGCATTGGAAATCCCAATGAATGCGGAAGGTCGAGCAGCTGTTTAACACGTTGCATCTGGAAAGATGTATCTAAGGTGATATATGATCAACTGCATTCCATCACTTTGTCAAAAATACTCGAGATGGAGAAGAGCGTTTAAGAGGCACTGCTCTTATTTTTTTAATACACGGGACCGTAATGATGTAATTACGGATGACAAACAGAAAAGATAATGAGAATCATTTCTATTGCCATAAGCAAGAAAAAGGGGACACGAAAGTCACAGATCGATCACGCCACTCTCATTCAGAATCATGGCCTTGAAGGGGATGCCCACGCAGGCCCGTGGCACCGGCAGGTGAGTTTTCTTGCCTCCGAAAGTATTGAAGCCTCGAAAAAAAAGGGTTGTGACGTTACCTTTGGGGATTATGCTGAAAACATTGCCACATCGGGAATTAACTGGCAAAAGATGCCTGTGGGTACCCTGATCCACCTGGGAGATTTGGCGATTGTAAGAATTACACAAATCGGCAAGGAATGTCACAAGAGATGTGCCATCTATTATCTGTCCGGGGATTGTATCATGCCGCGAGAGGGAATCTTTGGCCGTGTACTCAAGGGAGGGACAATACATAGTGGCGATATGATTCGGATTATTCGCGATCTATAAGGTTGTTACGTAGGTGACTATGAGTAATTTACTGGTCATTCTGATAGTAATTGTGGCTGGTGCATATAGTATCAGAAGGTTTTATAAGCGTCTTAAAGCTTTACCGGGCTCCTGTTGCGGATGTTCGGTATGTACTGTTGAGAAACCATATTGTAAGCAATCAGAAATTTAGGTAAATGACATTTAACTCAAGGCCTAAACATCAGTTTGTGCATATTCACTGAAAGGAGGTGATAAGAATGAAACGATTTACAATTCCGAGGGTAGCTCATTGTAGCGAAGGCTGCCAATAATAGTCCCGGGCAAGACTCTAAACTGCCCGTGATTTCATTTTACAATTTTAGAAACGATGATA
>CAZBBQ010000333.1:0-1655 GCA_964489745.1 uncultured Desulfobacteraceae bacterium | reverse complement strand
GTTCTAACTCCTGTTGTCTTCTTGGATAGTCATCGAATCTTTCTTTTAGAAAAGAACTATAATATGCAACTGCGAGCTCAACACCCTCTTTAGGCATTATCTTTGCAGAAAGGGCATTCATAAGCTTAGCTAACCTAGTAAGCCCCTCTCTTTCTTTCCTGATCCCTGGCCATTCATTTATCCTGCCTGCCACTACATGTTCTTTTTTCATCCAATCTATTATTGCTTGGCTTCTTCCGGGACCAACATTTTTTAGCAATCGTAAGAGACGGCCCCAACTAAGAATATCGTCTTTATTAATTATCACCCTGAGGTGCGCCAAAAGATCTTTAATGTGTGCAGACTCCATAAATTTAAACCCGCCGTATTTGGCAAAGGGAATATTGCGGCGTGTAAGTTCAAGTTCCAATTCAAATGAATGATACCCAGCCCTGAATAAAACAGCTATATCTCTCAGATGTTGTCCTTCGCCCAATAGAGATTCTATGGCTCTGCATACATAAAACGCCTGACCGCGTTCGGTCCCGGTGTCAACAACCAAGGGAATTTCATTGCCTTCCCTTCTGGTAAAGAGACATTTAGTATACTTTTCCTGTGCTTGATCCATAAGCGCATTGGTCATAGCAAGTATGGACTGAGTGGATCTGTAATTTTCTTCTAGTTTTATTATCTTGGCCTCTGGAAAATGAGCTGAAAAGTCAAACATATTTTTAAAATTAGCCCCTCTAAAGGAGTAAATGCACTGAGAATCATCACCCACGGCCATAACATTCTTATGTAAATAACCAAGATAGCGGATAATATCTGACTGAATGGTGTTTGTATCCTGATATTCATCAACCATAATATATTTGTATCTGTTGCCCAACCGATGTCTAATGTCTTCATCTTCTTTTAAAAGGAGTCTAAAAAAAAGGAGGAGATCATCATAATCCATGAGGTTGTTTTTTCTTTTATAATCTCTATAAAGTGTAAGCAAATGTTCTATCTGTGAAACAACTTGTAGAAATTGAGGGTACTCTGTCTCCATAATCTCAGCCAAGGGCTTCTGCATATTGGCCACTTTACTAAGAATAGTTGCCAGAGTAGACCTTTTTGGCAACCTAATCGATTTTTTTTCTCCGTTTACTTCAGGGACAAGGGCATGAGTTGCCTCCTCCATGTCTGATCTATCCATAATTGTAAAAGAGGGACTAAAACCAAGTCGGTGTGCCTCTTGTCTCAAAACATACTGGGCAAGGGAATGGAAAGTACCACCAGAAACATCTTTACATCGTCGATCTGATAGCTCTGCTGCTCTCGCAAGCATCTCCTTGGCTGCCTTTCTTGTAAAGGTTAGAAGAAGAATCTCCTCCGGTGGAATACCTTTTTCTATTAGCCATGCGACCCTGTAGACCAGGGTCCGGGTCTTTCCGCTTCCAGCACCTGCGATCACAAGAATCGGGCCTTCAGGGGCAGTGACTGCAGACAATTGCGCCTTGTTCAATACGTTCTGGTATGGTATTTTATTTGACATTAATTCTCTCTGGACCTCTCTTCATAAGAATAGAGAAAGGTATCATAGTTGCTTGAAAAAAGATACCCATACACTATAAGCTTTATAGATTTTCCTGTGTATTAACCCTGTGCTTGAGTAAAAAATTTGATCCATGTAT
>CAZBBQ010000332.1:0-1671 GCA_964489745.1 uncultured Desulfobacteraceae bacterium | reverse complement strand
AGTTTCAAGTTTTACGTATCAAGCATCTAAAAAAAGGAGATAGTCATGGCAGTAAAGGTAGGGATTAATGGTTTTGGACGTATAGGGAGAATGGTATTGAGGGCAGCATACACAAGAAATGATATTGAATTTTTAGCTCTCAATGATCTTGCAGATCCTAATACCCTTGCCCACCTTCTCAAATATGATTCAGTGCATGGGATACTCAAGGCTGATATTGAAGTTGAGGGGAATGTCATTGTCGTTAACGGGAAAAGAATACAAATCATCTCTGAAAAAGATCCTGGTAAGCTTCCCTGGAAGGATCTCGGCGTGGATATTGTTTTTGAGTCTACAGGGCTTTTCAGAGATAGATCTCAGGCATCTAAACATTTGGATGCTGGGGCAAAAAAGGTAATCATTTCAGCTCCAGCCCCAGATCCTGATATTACCCTTGTAATCGGAGTAAATCATGAACAGTACGATCCGATAAAGCATCATATCATCTCAAATGCATCATGTACCACAAATAGCCTGGCCCCACTCTGTAAAGTGTTATTAGACACGTTTGGTATCAAGAAAGGCCTTATGACAACCATACATTCTTACACGACCGATCAGAGGCTTCTTGATTTTCCTCACAATGATCTTAGAAGGTCCAGGGCAGCAGCTGTTTCTATGATTCCTACAACCACAGGAGCGGCAAAGGCAGTTTCCCTGGTTCTTCCTGAACTTGCTGGTAAGATGAATGGGATGGCACTAAGAGTTCCTACTCCTAATGTCTCTTTAACTGATCTTGTGGTTCAGCTTAACAAGCCTGCATCTGCTCAAGAGGTTAATAAGGCTTTTAAAGAGGCCTCTCAGGGCAGCATGAAGGGTATTATTGAATATTGTGACGAACCCCTTGTTTCTATTGATTTCAATGGAATCACTGCCTCTACCGCTGTGGATGCCCTATCGACGATGTCTATAGGCGAAGATATGGTAAAAATACTTGCATGGTATGATAATGAGTTCGGCTATGCAAACAGGCTGGTAGACCTTGCTGAATATATCGCTAAAACTTTAAAATAACACAACAATGAGAAATAGAAAACCTTTCATGGCAGCCAACTGGAAGATGAATCTTTCCCTTGATGAGGCAAGAGATCTTCTTAATGGAATTAAGAGCGCCCCAATAGATTTTAATAAGGTTGATGTACTTGTTGCACCCCCTTTTACCACCCTGCACTTAGCACAAAAAATTCTGGCAGAGACAGATATTTTTGTTGCTGGTCAGAATATGCATTGGGAATCAAAGGGGGCTTTTACCGGTGAGATTTCTCCCCTGATGCTCAAGGAAGCAGGCTGTGGTCATGTAATTGTAGGGCATTCAGAGAGGCGGACACTCTTTCTTGAAACCAGCGAGACTGTGAATCAAAAGGTAGACGCCGCAATTGAGGCAGGATTGATACCCA
This sequence comes from uncultured Desulfobacteraceae bacterium, assembly GCA_964489745.1. GTDB lineage: Bacteria > Desulfobacterota > DSM-4660 > Desulfatiglandales > B25-G16 > B33-G16. The sequence continues at coordinate 235 of CAZBBQ010000332.1, read as the reverse complement.
TTGTATGTATTGGTGAGACATCACAACAGAGAGAGGATAAAAAAACATTTGATATAATTACAACTCAGTTGAATGAATCACTCAAGACCAGGTGTGAAAAGAGAGATTTACCACAAAGTGTAATTATCGCCTATGAACCTGTTTGGGCCATAGGAACAGGAAAGACAGCCACCCCGGAGATGGCGCAGGAGGTGCATCGTTTTATTCGGCAGTGGCTTATAGAACATTTTGGTCA
>CAZBBQ010000331.1:0-1675 GCA_964489745.1 uncultured Desulfobacteraceae bacterium | reverse complement strand
CTCTCTTGTCACCTTGAAAAAGTGCTGTTTTATACCCTTTTCTGGCAATTAATCCTCCAGCTAAAGTGATACTCAATAGACTATTCGCATCATATTCCTTACCATCGACAATTAACGTAAGTTTAGTTCCATAATATGCTGCGATGCGTGCAACGAGAGCAGACGGCCTTAAATGGAAACCGAGATTTTCCGGAATCTTTAACTCACAGGTATCCATTTCAATATATTCCCCAAGGATGTCGCTTGATAAATTTCTACCTGTGTGTAAATATTGAGAGGTGTAAAACATCACAAAATTCATCATAATATCCAATATGTCAGAGGCATTGACAATTGTTGATATCTCACGATCGGTACTGCCATATTTGGTTGTATTGATATGCCTCTGGTATAAATGAGAAAGCCAGTTGGCCACACTCAGAAGATGTAAAGGCATAGAAATATAGCCTCTAAACCGTTTTAATCTTTTATCCTGCGATTCTAACGGGCTGTTACTAATATAATGGTCATAGGTAGATTGGAGGTTATGTATAAGAAATGTAAGTTCTCTCGATTTTTCCTCATTTACTTTATTGGGTATGACATCTATAAGATCATCTACATTACCTTTTCCACTATTCCAGCCAAAACTATTAAACTTCTCAACCACATTGAGGTACTTGGTTGCCATCTTGGCCACTATTTTTTTGGCATCTGATTCATCTTCCTCATCAATGGTATAAGGGAGACGTTTTTGGAGATACATTTCCGTGAACCGTTCTTTATTCAAGGTAGTTTCAGGAAGTTCAATACCCAACCGTAATGATTCATTTTTAACTTCTTTGTAAAGCGAAAGAATGGTTTCTTCAAGAAATGTCACTCTATTGTGGGCTTCTGTAAAAAATGTTTCATCTTCATCATCGTTGAGATCATATGAAGGGTACCTATTGATCACATGTTTTACAATATAGGTTATCTTTGCAAAGTTCCTAATGCATGCGACAAGTTCACGAAAAAAATACCAGGTTTTATTGTCCCGTGCGCAGTGGTCATCCAGAAAAGTCTCCAACTCCTCAGATTCCTCAATTAAATAGGCATAAAACCTTCTGGCATAGGGCCTCTGTTCTCTGCTAAGAAAGTTGTAGATCTTGAGGAAATTTTGAGAATATTTCTGAGCGAGCTTGAGGAATTCACCTTCTGTAATAACCTTTGTTAAAGATTTTTTCATAGAAAGATTTCCTTTACATAAATGTCATACTGATTATTGTTACCACAATCAGTACTAAGAAGGAATATTTTTGTCGAACGTGTGTCATGTTTTATGATACCGATATGGTTATTTTTGCTCCATTTGGGCAATAAAATAGCCCCGAATTATAAACTCGGGGCTATAAAGGATATCCGGCGATGCCGTTACTTAATTTATTTTCCTCTTTTCTCCTAATTCTTTATCTAGGAAAAAGTAATGTGATTAGTAAACGAACACCCCAGACGATTTTATATCGAGCAACTATTATGCCAAATATTGATGAGCATATTTATCATATAATTACAGTAAGTTATATAAATCTTTAATAATTATGATTTAATTTGTGTTAATTTTGACACAGCCAAAAGTGAAATTTAAACACAGTTTTTTATTTTTCTTACATTCTTGAAAGTCTTTTATGAACAATTTTGGCCCCTTTTGGGAAAC
>CAZBBQ010000330.1:0-1698 GCA_964489745.1 uncultured Desulfobacteraceae bacterium | reverse complement strand
TTGAAGCTGGCTTATTATTGAATTTTGGCATAAAACCATAATTCAAAAGACTTGTATATGATAAAAAATATCAGCGATAATCAGCGTAAATCTGTGGCTGATTAGTAACAAAAAAACTATCTTTTATCTTTACGCCTATAGCGTAACCTTCTTGACCCGGTGCTTCATTTAGGATATTTTTCATTGTATGGAAAAAAATATCAATGAGTTAAAAGAAATCATTGCTCACTCGAAAAGGATAACAGTCCTTACAGGGGCAGGTATCTCTGCAGAAAGTGGGGTACCCACATTTAGAGGTTCCGGGGGCATATGGCGAAATTATCAGGTAACAGATGTGGCTACACCACAGGCATTTGCCAGGGATCCGGAGCTGGTATGGGAATTTTATAATTGGAGAAGAGATCTCATTAGCAAGGTTACCTTTAACCCTGGTCATACGGCCCTGGTTGAATTAGAAAAACATGTGAATGATTTCACTCTTATCACCCAGAATGTGGATGGCCTCCATAGAGAAGCTGGAAGCAGAAAATTGCTTGAGATTCATGGTAATCTCTGGGAGGTTACGTGCACGAAATGCAGCCTGGTAACCATGGATAGATCTCAGAATATGGGCATATTACCCAAATGTAGTCAGTGCGGGGGACTTCTAAGGCCACATGTTGTCTGGTTCGGTGAATCCCTTGATCCTGATATTATACACAAAGCTATCGAGGCAGCACAAAATTGTGAGTGTATGCTTATTGTTGGAACATCTGGCGTTGTTCAGCCAGCAGCATCCCTTGCCCCTCAAGCAAAGGCAGAAGGTGCTGTAGTGGCTGAGATTAATATAGAACAGACACCTCAATCAGGGCAGATGGATTTTGTTTTAACAGGCCCGGCCGGAAAAATTTTGCCAATGCTTGTCGAGGATTTCAATTGAAACCATCGGGAATTATTACCCTCACTACCGACTTTGGGCAAAATGACCCATATGTTGCCATGATGAAGGGGGTTATCCTGTCCATTAATCCGGATGCAACAATTATAGACATAACCCATCAAATCCCTGCTCGCGCAATTAAAGAGGGGGGTTTGATAATAAAGGAGGCTTATACATATTTTCCTTCAGGCACGGTTCATATAGGTGTTGTTGATCCCGGAGTCGGCGGTACAAGAAGGCCTATAGCCGTTCTCGTTGACAACTATTTCTTTGTAGGCCCTGATAACGGCTTGTTCTCAACCATAATCGAAACACAACGCCATACAGACGTTATCCATCTAAAGGAGAAAAAATACTGGATGCATAGTATAAGCCCCACCTTTCACGGCAGGGATATCTTTGCACCTGTTGCTGCCCATCTATCTCTTGGGGTTGATCCCTTTTGTATGGGTAAAAAAATTGATGATCTAACTCTCCTTGCCTCCCCTCTTCCTCGTGAAAATAAAAGCGATCTCGTTGGTGAGATTATACGGGTGGATCACTTTGGAAATCTCATCACTAATATCACCGAGGAGCACCTCGGCCCATTCCTTGTATCAAAGGATCTCATTATTAGGATTGGCAGGGTAACGTTAAAGAAAATCAGCACCACCTATAACGATGTTCCAGAAGGTCAGCCTTTAGCACTGATAGGTAGTTCTCACGCATTAGAGATAGCCGTTAATATGGGGAGGGCAACAGATTACCTCGGCCAGGATTGTGGAATAGGCACAAAGGTA
>CAZBBQ010000329.1:0-1701 GCA_964489745.1 uncultured Desulfobacteraceae bacterium | reverse complement strand
TAATGACTCAAAGAAAAAGGAAACTGGGGAGAGGGGTTGCCATGGTAGGAGCTGGAATGTCGGCCTTTGGCATCAGGCCCGATGTAACGAATCGTGAATTATTTGCAGAGGCCTTTCTCGATATGAAGAACTCTGTGGATCGAGGGTTTGATCCTCAGGAGATCGAGGCCTTATATGTGGGAAATTGTGGTGCTGAGATGTGGGAGTCACAATCAGTAATAGGAGCGTTATGTGCTGATGTAACTGGTCTTACCCCTTGTCCAGCAATGAAGATTGAGGATGCATGTGCGAGCAGTTCAGTTGCTGTGAGAGAAGGGATTATAGGGATAGCCTCGGGCATATATGATATGGTGTTAGTTGGCGGTACAGAAAAGATGAGCATTTTACCAACGAACTGGACCACAATGGCTCTTGCGTGTGGCTCTGATACAACCTATGAAGCTTCGGTTGGGTTTACCTTCCCGGGGCTTTATGCCTCCATGGCAACTGCACACATGGAAAGATATGGAACCACTCATGATGACATGTTGCGGGTAGCGATAAAGAATCATAGTAATGGGGCACTGAATCCCAAGGCGCATTTTCCTAAGACTATTAAGGATGTTATGGATATGCGCAAGGCTCAGGCTGAAAATAAAGGGAAGCCCGTTCCACGCTGGGCTGATGAAATGGAATTCCTTCATGATCCACAATATAATCCAGTCATTGCCTGGCCGAATACATTGTTTGATTGTTGCCCTGTTACAGATGGAGCGGCCTGTATTCTTTTGGTGGCTGAAGAGATCGCTAAAAACTTCACTGATATACCTCTTTATATCATCGGCTCAGGACAGGCCAGCGGACATAACCTCCATGACAGGGAAACCCTTACCTCTATACCGGCGGCGAAGCTCGCAGCACAGCAGGCGTATGAGATGGCTGGTGTTGGCCCTCAGGATATAAACATAGCTGAGGTTCACGATTGTTTTACGATTGCAGAGATAATGGCGATTGCTGATCTTGGTTTTTTCAAGGAAGGTAAAGAGGCAGCAACTGCAGCCGGAGAAGGGAAGACTACCAGAGACGGTGTAAAACCAATCAATGTTTCTGGTGGACTGAAGTGTAAGGGGCATCCTGTGGGTGCTACCGGTGCAGCCCAGGTCGTAGAGATATTTCACCAGATGAGAGGTGAAGCAGGTGCTCGACAAGTCACGAATATGGATATTAATCTCGCGCTGAGTCACAATATTGGGGCCCACGGAACGACTGCGGTTGTCCAAATCTATGAAAGGAGATAGTACAGATGAAAGAGATACCATTTACCATTGCCTCATTTGACAAATTTATCGAAGAAAAAAAGCTGATGGCCTCCAGGTGTGTGAAGTGTAGTGCACTATGGTTGCCTCCACGTCCGATATGCCTCACGTGTAAAAGTGATGAATTAGAATGGGCAGAGCTTAACGGGAAAGGGAAGCTTGTTGCATTCACGGTGATCGGCGTTGGCCCTATCCCAATGATAGATGCAGGGTATGATCGAGATAATCCTTACTGTGTTGGTATTGTTGAGCTGGAGGAAGGACCACGAATAAGTGCCCAGATTCTTGGTGTGGATGTCGCCCATCCGGAAAATATTAAAATCGGCACGTCTCTCACAGCAACATTTGTGGAAAGGGGAAGCTGGCATTTTGTGGAAGAGCTGGCCAAGGTGAAAAAGACATATCT
>CAZBBQ010000328.1:0-1721 GCA_964489745.1 uncultured Desulfobacteraceae bacterium | reverse complement strand
ACTGAACTGCGGTTTGTCAAATAGATTTTAGGGAAAAAGTGGGGATTTTTTGGGGGGATGAAAATACGCTTGACTGAGGGGTATACCTATGATTGAATCTATTGATTATATGATGTACGATTTTAGTATTATGTATTTTGGATTTGGGAATCAGGAATAATAACTTTAGGCACTCAGATTACTATGGATGTCAATTTCCTTAAAGATCTCTTAAAAAAAATAAAAGATGGAACGATAGAGATAGATGAGGCCATTCAAAAACTAAAGGTTCTGCCATTTGAGGACATTGGTTTTGCATCTATTGATCACCACCGCCAATTACGAAGAGGATTCCCGGAGGTAATCTATGCTCGAGGAAAGAGAGCAGAGGAGATTATTGCGATAATAGAAAAAATGGTAGACAAAGAGGAAAATGTTTTAATTACCAGACTTACTGATACCAAGGCCACACGTATCAAGAAACATTTCCCTGCAAGTGATTACTACCCTATATCAAGGATTATCGCTATAGAAGTAAAACCAATGGAGAAACAAGGGAAAGGGACCATTCTTGTTGTGAGTGCTGGCACATCTGATATACCTGTTGCTGAAGAAGCAGCAATTACAGCCACATTTATGGGCAATGATGTGGAAACCCTTTTTGATGTCGGAGTGGCCGGTTTACATAGGCTTCTTCAAAACAAGGATATCATTATGAATGCCTCGGTGATTGTTGTTGTGGCTGGCATGGAAGGGGCTTTACCAAGTATTGTTGGAGGCCTTGTAGACAAACCTGTCATTGCAGTTCCAACAAGCACTGGCTATGGGGCAAGCTTCGGAGGATTATCCGCCCTTTTAGGTATGCTCAATAGCTGTGCAGCAGGAGTCACAGTAGTAAATATCGATAATGGGTTTGGGGCGGGATATGCTGCCAGCCTGATAAATCGTCTTTAAATTGGCAAGCGCCTTGTTGGGGTGCCTGCTGTCTTCTTGGATTCCCACATCTCGCCGAAAACCTCCTGCTCAATGCCGCTTTGATTATAAATTTTCCACGTAGCTATTTAATTGCCGTGTGGATGGCGGCGGCCCCGAACAACATGCGATTGAAACTGACCTCACAAAATCCGGCCTGGTGAATGATCTCAGCAAGTTTCTCAGGGCTATAAAAGTGGCGCATGGAATGTGAAAGATAGGTATATGCAGGATCAGAACCAGAAATCAGGCGACCAATTGGCCTCACAGTTGCTTTAATATAAAGGTGAAACATCCAGCGAATTAGTGCAAACTTCGGTTGGCTGGTATCGAGATTTATGAATTGCCCGTCAGGCTTAAGCACTCGGTAAAACTCTTGAAGGCATTTGAGTAGATTGTCGTTATAGAGATTGATGTTGCGGGTAGCGAAGGAAATAATGATACCATCAAAGCAGTTGTCCAGGAAGGGTAAACAGCCTACATCTGCCAGGGTAAATGCGATATGCTTTACATTAGAATTCTTCATAGCCTTACTCATCATTGGAAGAGAAAAATCTACCGCTACTATATTCGTATCATTTCTTGCTAGATTTGAAAGACAGGTAGCCATATCACCAGTACCGCTGCACGCATCAAGCCACAACGTTCCTCCGCTGGCTGCAGCGACCCTGGCTGCTCTTCTGCGCCAAAAAATATCCTGCCCAAAGGTTAAAAGATGGTTCAGGAGCTTATATGTGCGAGGAACCTCGGTGAACATTTTCTGAATGAAT
>CAZBBQ010000327.1:0-1724 GCA_964489745.1 uncultured Desulfobacteraceae bacterium | reverse complement strand
TGCCGTTTTCCAGATGGAACTCCTTGACATCCATTTTGATATATGACGCAGAATTGGCAGCCCTACAAAACTGTGATGATGCCAGGATTAGCAAGCTAACTAGAATGGTTTTAAAAAAACGCATTGATAAATCCTCCTCTATTGCCCTTTGTTTATAGTAAAGACAATTGATTGTACATACCTTGTTCGCCCTTCCCGATTATATTGGAATAGGCGAGTATAGGTTCTTATTTATTGGTAAATAACCATACTATACTATTTTATCATCAAATTGTATCAAATAGGCAATAATCAAACTTTGATGAGGGATAATAGGGCAGAGATTTAGGATTGATTTTTGATGCTTTCTTTCAACTCTTCTACAAACTCTTTGAAAAATCTGTCTTGTTCTTGCCAATCAGGCCCAAAGCGCTTTTTAAAATAGCTACCCAGTTTATCAAAGAGCTTATGCCAAACTGGTTTACCACCGCTAATGACCACATCTTCAAGGAATGATCTGAGTTCTGGAATCTTTTCCTTTGGTAAGAAAGAAACAGCACCCAACTTTATAGATTTTTTTAATGATTCTGGGGAAAGGGCGTGAGCAGTGAGCATAACTGTGGGAAACCCTCGTGACACCGCGTCTCTTAAAAGTTCAAAACCGTTAACGCCCATGATATCGAGGATGACAATATCAAAGGTGTAACCCGAAAGGTATTGCATGGCAGTTTCATAATCTGTTGCCGTGCGAATCATACACATATCGAGTTCTTCTTCTACGGTTTCAAGGACATCAGGTTCATCATCTACAACCAATATGAATTTATCTTTCAAGGGGCTATCGGAAGTCATTGAAAATTTTACCTCCTTTTATTTATTTAAATGAAGAGGCCTACAAGAGATATGTAAATTGCTTTTCTCAATGATTTTTGTTACTTATTACCTTAGATTGCTATTAAGCATATTGTCAAGACAAAATATCGTCACAGCAATACACGGTTTAGGTTGCGTTAGCTGTTGATTAGAGAACAACTTGACTAAAAAGAATCTGCGCATTACAATTATTATGAACGAAAGGGGGAAGGGAGATGAATTCTAAAAAAACTCTTAAAGGAAAACGGGTATTGATTGTAGATGACGAAGAGGATATCCTTGAGCTATTAACCGAGCTTCTGGATATGTGCAAGATTGATAGGGCTTCGACCTTTGAAGAGGCAAAAGAACTCCTTGAGACCAATTTTTACCACATCGCAGTTTTGGATATCATGGGAGTCAGGGGGTATGAACTCTTAGAAATTGCAAACAAAAAAGATGTTCCAGCCTTGATGCTCACTGCTCATGCCCTTTCAAAAGAAAACCTGAAAAAATCTTTTAAGGAAGGCGCATCATATTATGTGCCTAAGGATGAGATCAGCAAAATAGATATATTCCTGGCTGATATTGTCGAAGCCCGAGATAAGAAGAGAAACGTATGGGCTAAGTGGTACGAACGGCTCAGCGGGTTTTGTGACAGAAGGTTTGGCCCAAACTGGAAAGATGAAGACCCTGATTTTTGGGATTCCTTTATGAAATATTAAATGAACCCTTTTCGTTTTTCAGAGCGGGGGAGGGCTCAATTTATAAAGGTAGCTTTACTAAAAACTTTGCGCCTTTTCCCTCATCACTTTCCAGAAATAACTCGCCACCCATATCCTCTACCAAAATCATGACGCCGGCCAACCCCAACCCATGGCCCCTGACAGTGG
>CAZBBQ010000326.1:0-1725 GCA_964489745.1 uncultured Desulfobacteraceae bacterium | reverse complement strand
CCAGAGTAGCAAGCTTGCTGGCCTGTACCAACTGTGCCTCTTTTTCTACATTCTCATTAATATCTGTTGTAGTTGCTATCAGATTTTCTTTACCTAAATGCACTGCATGACATGCCACAATATTTACATAAAAGGGATCTCCTCCTTTTCTGATGTGTCTCCTCCTGGGATAAAAAGCACATTGATTGTTAGTGAGTTTTTTTAGTCCCTCTTCAAGTTCTTTATCCTCTTCAAATAACAAATCAAAAAATGACTTTTTCAGCAATTCTTCTCTTGATTGCTGATAACAATCCAGGGCCGTTGTATTGACATCTATAATGCTAAAGCTATGTCTGTCCATAATAAAAATAGGGTTAGGAGCGCTCTCAAAGAGGGTTTTGTATTTCTCCTCCGACCTGGATAATTCCTCATTAACCTTTATGAGTTCTGCTGTTCTTTCCTCTACCCGCATTTCCAGCTCATCATGCGCTCTCTGCAATGCCTCCTGAGCCTCCTTGCGCTCAGTTGTATCCCAGAGTGTTTCAATTGAGCCTACAGTCTTTCCATCAGCCTCTTTTATCGGCGCGGCTGTAAAAAAAAGCCATCTACCTTCCTCCCCTATATGTGGGAAAAAATCTTCTGCTTCATACGCACCTTCAATGAGAGCCGAATTCCTCCATTTATGTCCATAATACTTCTTTGTCTCTTTTTCATTCATCCCATCTACAACCACATCAGCCATGATTGGCCTTTCTTCTTCCCTGAAAGGCAACCATTGCTTATTCGTTCCAACTATCTCCTCAGCCTTATAGCCGGTTAACTTCTCGCAGGCACTGTTCCAGTGCGTTACAATATGGTCTTTGTTTATGACAAAGGTAGGTATGGTATTTCCTTGGATAATCTGTGATAAGGCTCTTTCCCTCTCAACAAGCTCCTTCTCTACTGTTTGCAAATGCCTCGTCCTTTCTTCCACAATCTTGGCAAGCTGCTGGGAAAAATGATCAAACTCTATTTTAATCCTCTCCGGCTCGTTGATATATTTTCCTAAATCCCTCTTAATTCTCACCCGTTCTTCTTCTATCTGAAGAAAATCCCAGACTGACATGGCCTCGAAATGATCTATCAGCCTTACTTTTGCTGGTTTCGTTATCTTAAGTTTCGCCAGAACCTCATTATCTCCCGTCAACTCGATAATTATATTCAGATCTTTGATAGTAAAAAGATCCTTATAGTTCTCAGTGGTAAATAATCCTTTGCCTTTTGCATATACCAAACCCTCGGCCTTATCATTTATATCTGCTACACCCAAGATGTTGAGTTTATGGTTAACAAAATTCTCTCCAAGGACAATGGTAAGAATGGCCTTGCAAACCCTACCTCCACCCACAATAACAATGTTTGAATTTTGCAAGATTTCTCTCATCGTATTCCTTTTTTTTAAACCAGAATTTAAGTGAGCTAAAATGCCTAAACTGTAAAAAGAAAATCAGATTATATTTTTTCCAGTATAATCAGTTATTAGGTAACTTACGTATATAGATGTTCTGAATTAATTTTGACAAACTCGTAAAAAGTCTTTTGCGAGCGATTTTGGCCACTTTTGGAAAGAGATTCATGAAATGCCGAGACTTAAAATCGCCAAACTGTTTGAGGCCTTCAGGCCGAGTTTTTGGAATTTAGCGAAGCATTTTATGAATCCCAAAATGGGCATCATGAGCGAGTAAAAGGACTTTTTACGAGAACATC
>CAZBBQ010000325.1:0-1745 GCA_964489745.1 uncultured Desulfobacteraceae bacterium | reverse complement strand
ATTAAATAGAATGTAAGTTTAAATAGACCATCAAAACAAAACCTATCCCTTTTGGCAGTAAACAGCTTATAAGCATTTCAATAAGATTGAAGATCTAAGAATACATTTTTGATTATCAATCAACATTAATGAAGATGGATAGGTTATAAGCCTCAATTTTTTCCATAGCCCCATATGCACCCTGAAGTGTGTCTTGAAGCATAGAACAAAGTCTTCCCATACCCTTTACCCCGAGATGAAAATCACTGAGTATCATCTTTCTTAAAGCGGTCCTCCCAATAAAAACCACCATTGTGTGTTCCTTGCAAATTGCAGATGACATTAAAAGATGAGCTTCCCCAAGGAGGGTCGACCAGCAACCCAAAGCCCTTCATTTACCTAAAAGGCTGAGAGTCACATTTCCCCTGCGGGCATCTAATCCAATAGATTTTCCCAGAAATACATGCCCTGCAGCAAGTATATAAAATTTGTCAGATAGCTCTCTCTGGTTAAATATCTTTTCTCCTGCTTCGTACGTCTCTACCTGACTCAGTTTAATTATACCCTCAAGTTCAATCGTATTCAATCCTTTAAAGAAGCTACAATTTTCTATAGTATCCTGAATCCCTGATGGATCCATAACACTGCCTCTTCAATTTGAACATTTTACCTTCTTTAAAAAAATGATTGGGAATGCCCCCTTGTTAACTGGAAACTTCGACGTTTCCCTCTCAATTGGCAACCATATAAAAATCTGGCGCCTTTACCAACTTCACTTTGAACCCGGATTGCTCCCTCATGTCTCTGTAATCATCCCAAGGGAAACAAAAAGGACAATCCCGGTGGCTGACTTGGATTTTTGTTAGTAAAAAAGGGTTCGACCAAATTGTTGAGATGCTCTGGCGATGTACTGCGCCAGCATCAGGGATGGATATTTCAAGACCCTTTTGATCACCAGTATTCGCAGATAACCTGAAACCCGTAACCATGATATTAATTCAGTTTAGGCACTTTAAGGCGATTATCATTAGGTTACCATATTTCAGCTTTTTTCCTTAACTCAAGCCAGCGAATCTGAAGTGGTGTACGCGGTCCAATGTGTTTTTCTATCCATGATATATCACCAGTCCAGATGGCAAGTTTCTCTGCCTTAGTTAAATCGTATTCATCTAAGGCATCTGCCCCATAATAGAGCAAGTCGTAAATAAATTGACTATCAGACGCGGCCCTCTCGAGAACCTTGATCATCTCTTTCTTGTGAATCAGTGTCTGTTCTTCAGGTGTCTGGCTTGCAGCTATACCAACCGCAGATGAGACTCCCTTGAGAAGCTCTTCAGGATTAAATGGCTTTTCTATATAATCTGTTGCGCCAAATTTTTTGGCCTGCACCGCTGAGCTGACTGTAGCATAACCTGTTATGATAATTACGGGAAGAGATGGTTTGACTCTCTTGATATCCCTTAAGACCCTCATGCCTCCAATATCTGGCATGAGGATGTCGGTCAGGACGATATCGTAGTCTTTCTGGATGGCCCGGTCGAGTCCCTCACGTCCGCTGAGTGAGACATCTACTTCGTAGTCCGCATCGGTAAGTATTTTACTGACGCTATCTAAGACAATCTGTTCATCATCAATTACCAGGGCCTTCATTTTTTCCATGATTTCCTTCCTATTGAATGAACTTGTCTACAGCCGTTCAAGCTTTTGCTCGTCAGGTATTATAAACACAGGAAATGGAGAATGTCGGAGCACCTTTTCAGCAATAC
>CAZBBQ010000324.1:0-1762 GCA_964489745.1 uncultured Desulfobacteraceae bacterium | reverse complement strand
ACATAATCTGCCACCTCAAATCTTTTCTGACGACTCATGCTATTAAATTTCACTAATAGTACCTCGGGGTCCTTGATTATAGATAAAATATCCCATATCTCTTTTGCGCTCATATCTTCATCCACACCCTGACTTTTTTCTTCTCCAATCTCCGCCTCAAAGAGACTCCTTGATTTTTCCAATAAAATATCGAGCTCTTCTTTAATTCGCGATATCTCTTTGTGTAAAATTTCATACGAGCTGCATTTTTTGACAAGTAACACTGATTCACTCAAAGTTGATCCTTCACCGTCAGCTACCTCAATATTCAGGGATACGCCAACCTTTGAGTTCTTTTCATCCACTCCCTTTTCTGTTTCCAGGGTAAGTTTTTTATCTTTCATCTGTATATACTCAAAGCTTACTGCGCCTTAAACGCATCAAGAAAGAACATGTTACACATTAAGGAATTTTTTAAGTAATTCAAGCATATTTTGCCGATCTATTCCTTCTTTTTCATAAAACCTCTACCTCTTTTTACTTCAAAAAGGTGTCAGTAGTTTCCCTCATACACAATGCCTTATATCTATAGAGAGATGACAGGGCTTTTATTGCCCTTTCTGAGGATGGAAATACCGGAAGGCAGCTAGATTCAAGTCTTTCAACAAATTCATCTTCATTTCTATCCATCGAGGTACGCCACAGAGCAAATGGCTTTCCAACCCTTTTCATGTTTAAGAAGGCTTGGGCACATTGCTCTTTTAAAGCATTAGATACCTTCGCGAAGGGATTTTCATTTTTTGGTGCCAAATTAGAAAAATCTGGTGGCATCTGCATTACGATACAATCTACATTCTCATCTTCCGGTATGGCAATCAGTGCATTAAAAACTCTCAATATATCAGAGAGTGTGAACTCTAAGCAGACACCGCCATCAAGTGGATTTAGAGGAATTTTCCATGGGGGAAATATTCTTTTCAGTCTTTGATAGGTGTGGTCTCCCAGCTCGGCCATTGTAAGGCCATTCATATTGCATGTATCGGTAGCCATAACCCCCTCTCCACCTGACAGCACGATTATAGAGAGTCTATTTCCTTTGGGTAACATAAGACATTCAAATGCCTTTGCCAGGTCAAAAAACTCATCTATAGTTCTGGCCCTCATAGCCGCTGTCTGTCTTATCATGCTATTAAAAATCACATCATTTTCTCGTGCAATTGTGCCTGTATGAGATGCTGCTGCCAGAGATCCGGCAGGGGTTCTTCCAGATTTCAGGATTATAACCGGCTTTGTTACCGAACCCTTTTTAAGCAGATTAAAAAAATCTCTTCCATTTCCGTGTAGGCTTTCTATGTGCATGGCTATGACCTTTGTGCCGGGATCCTGAAAAAAATACTCCAGGACATCCACCTCATTCACGTCCATCTTGTTTCCCAAATCAATTATCTTGTGTACGCCCAGATGGGAAAACATCCAGTTTATTTTGGGATCATAAAAACCCGACTGAAAGGCAAAAGAGATGCCCCCCTGCCTCATTTTATTTATAGGGTTAAAGCTAATCGCCAGATTATTGGACGTATTGATGGGGCCTAAGGTATTCGGTCCAATGACCCTCATATCCTTTTCTTTAACAAATGTGAAAATTTCCTGATGAAGTTTCTTCCCCTGCATCCCTCCCTCTGAAAATCCGCCTGTCACAATAGCAAGCTGTTTTACTCCTTTTTTATCGCAGTCCTTTACAATATCAAGAACCTTTGGTGCTGGAACAGCAATAACAACGAGG
>CAZBBQ010000323.1:0-1793 GCA_964489745.1 uncultured Desulfobacteraceae bacterium | reverse complement strand
TTGTCGAAATTGACCTCCATCGCCTTGGCAGGACAGGCTATTACGCAAAGCTCGCAGGCACTGCATTTATCTTTATCAAATGCTACTGTCATCTCCGGTCTTTCAACATAAAGGGCCCCGGTAGGACAAACTGCTGTGCAAGCACCACAATGAAAACATTCCTCCTCATTTCTCTTTATATCCTGGCCTATACTATCTACCTTTATGCCGAGATTCCTCAGATACTTAAGACCGGAGTGGTAGTTTTTCCGGTTTCCGCTCAGCTCCATAACGACCATTCCTTCTTTTCTGGGATAAATGGTGGCCTTTAATATGTTACATGAGAGGTCAAATCTCTTGACTAAATTCATTACAATAGGTTCATTGACTATCTCTCGAGGAAACCTTAGGTGAACAACCTTTGCGTACATACCAACCTCCTTATCTATACTTTTCCATTACCTTTACAAATCCAGGTAGTGCCCTTTCTATTGTGTCGTCTTCCACACAAAAGGCAATTCTAAAGTGCCCGGGGCCTCTAAACCCCGCTCCCGGAACAGTGAGAATATTCTCCTCTTGGAGAGATCTGACAAACTCCACATCATCTGGAATAGGGGTTTCAGGGAAAAGGTAAAATGTCCCCTCGGGCATGGCGAAACGGTAGCCAGCAGAATCCAGACCTGCGCAAAGAAGATCTCTCTTTTGTCGATAAAGCCCCATATCAACACTATCCTCCAATAAAAACGGTATCATCCGTTGCATCAAGGCCGGGGCGTTTACAAACCCAAGGATTCTGTTGCACACACCTAATCCCTCTATAATAATATCTTTATCCGCCATATGGGGATGGACAGCAATATATCCAATTCTTTCTCCTGGAAGAGATATATCTTTTGAGAATGATGTTACCACAAAACTCTCTTTGTAGACATTAAATATAGAGGAAAACTTCAAACCATTATAGATTATTTTGCTGTATGGCTCATCAGATATCAGATAGATCGGCTCCCCCTGTCTTTTGCTGTAGCGGTTTAAGAGTTCACCCAATTGGATCAGCTCCTCCTCTCTATAAACCTTTCCTGTTGGATTGTTGGGGTTGTTTATCAATACGGCTTTTGTATTGGAATGGATGGCTTTCTCAATTGCAGAAAGATCAAGGGAAAAGTCAGGATTGGTAGTAACTGTCTTTGTAATACCACCATAATTATCGATATAAAAATTATATTCCATGAAATAGGGAGCAGGTATAATCACCTCATCACCTGGATTAAGTATGGTTTTCAGAACCACATTTATTGCCCCGGCTGCTCCTACAGTCATAACTATATCCTCAGGACCAAAGGAAAGGTCATTGATATCTCCCAAGTAGTGAGCCACCGCATCGCGTGTTTTAATAAAGCCCGCGTTTGGCATATATCGATGCATACCGGATTCATTGTTGGAGGTCAACTCCCTTAAAATCTCTCCAACCTTTGCTGGTGGTTCAATGTTTGGATTTCCCAGGCTAAAATCAAATACATTCTCAGGGCCATATTTTTTCTTTCTGTCAGCGCCCTCCTCGAACATTTTTCTTACCCAGGAGGACTTTTGAATTGAAGTTCTAATTTTGCTTGAAACAGACATTTGACATCCTTTCTCATTTATAATGTATTAAAAAAAAAGCCGTGGAAAAAATTTCCACGGCCTGATTATCACTGTATTGTTATATTCAATCAGGTCCGCGGACAGAGATAAAGCCAAAAAAATAATAAACAAAATAATTATCGAATGAGAAGTATGATTTTTTTGCCATTTCCGTACCCTTCTGAATATTT
>CAZBBQ010000322.1:0-1794 GCA_964489745.1 uncultured Desulfobacteraceae bacterium | reverse complement strand
ATTATTGACCTCTGCGAGGGTAGAGTCATGCTCATACATAAAAACATTCACATAGATGGCAGGCACGGTGAGGGAGGGGGTCAGATCCTTCGAACAGCCGTAACATTATCTTCCATCTGTCACGTGCCACTCTACATTCACCACATCAGGGGTAACAGGAAAAGACCAGGACTCAGGCCCCAACACCTCATAGCACTGCATTCACTGGCAACTATTACAAAAGCGAGAGTTCAGGGTGCTACAATCGATTCATCTGAGCTTATCTTTGAACCTGGCACAATACATGAAGGAAATTACTCATTTCATATTGGAACTGCCGGCTCAACTGGTCTCGTTTTGCAGGCCATAATTCCAGTTTTACTTTTTGGAAAAAACTTCTCTCAAATTCGAATCACAGGAGGTACCCATGTTCCGTGGAGCCCATCGTTTCATTATCTGAAAACTGTATTTTTGCCTGCCCTTCAATTAATGGGAGTCAACCTTACCGTAGCAATTGATAAATGGGGATGGTATCCAAAAGGTGGCGGTACAATTCGTGCCGTAATAAAAAATACCAAAAACCTTACGCCAATTCATCTCTTCAATCGAGGCAAATTACGCTCTCTTCATGTTCTTTCTGCTGTTTCCAATCTTCCGTTAAGCATAGCTGAAAGACAACAAGATCAAAGCGTAAAAAGGCTTGAACATTTTAGGCTCACCCCCACCACCTCCATTGAAAACGCACCATCCTCTGGTCAGGGCACAGTTCTTTTTTTACATGCTCAATGTGAAGGAGGCGGAGGAGGATTTACCTCGTTGGGAAAAAAAGGAAAAAGGGCTGAGGAAGTAGCGAATGAAGCCTGTGATGAGTGTATCACATTTTTACATTCAAGGGGTGTTATTGATATGCACCTTGCTGACCAACTTGTTCTTTATATGGCTCTGGCCAGGGGGCGTTCAATATTGATAACTGAACGCATAACTGAACATCTGCTGACAAATATCTGGGTAATAGAGCAATTTCTTCCGGTTACATTTGATATAGAGAAAGAAACTGGAAAGATAGAAGTGGATGGAATCGGGCTTAAGTCATCGTTCACCGCAGAGGCGCAGAGAACGCAGAGTACATAATTTTTTGCTTTCTGTTGAGAGGGCAGAAAGCAAAAAACCAATCTCCCGGTGACAGGTTAATCTTTTATTCATTTACAATTCGACTTATGTTATCTTTTATAATGGACATATCGAAAGATTCATTCCACCCTGCAACCACAATTCAGGTTCATCCCTTTATAATCCAATCGCCCAAAGGGCTGTAGAGCTTTTCCCTTGACGTCCTCTCAACGGCAAGGGAAAAAACTTTCCTCTCTGCGTCTCTGCGTCTCTGCGGTAAATCGCGACATTCTGTTAAATCAGTACCATTGGTATGATATGGTTAGGTGATTATCAAAGAAAGGGAAGTTTTTCCTTTTTTCGGTATGCCAGGGCCTGACACGTAGCTATTAAGACATTATTCACTCCCTCAGTAACCCTTATATCATAGGTTGCCGTCTTTGCTGATCGATGTATCTCTTTTGATTCCGCCCTCAATGCTCCTCTTTTTGTTGGGGACCTATGATAGGTAACTGCTACATTCAGGGCAACAGCTACTGTGCCGTGAGTATTACATGATATTTCAAAGGCCTCATCAATTAAGGAAAATATAGCTCCTCCATGAGTCATATCAAAAATATTTGCCATATCATCCGTAAAGTCCATTTCTACCAATGCATATCCCGGCTCTAATTTGAGTAACTTTAATCCCAATTTTTTGGCAAA
>CAZBBQ010000321.1:0-1794 GCA_964489745.1 uncultured Desulfobacteraceae bacterium | reverse complement strand
ACCAGGTAATTTCAAAGAGCGAAAATGTTACAAAGGAACCATAACAGTTTAGCCGATGTGTTTTTGTAATGACAGATCAATGTCACGGCGAATCATTACACCATCCATTGACGTTGATATTACCATAGTAATACCTTTACCATTGACACATACGTGACTTTATCCTATACAATTTTACAAGTATGCATCACTAAATGGTTCTTTACACTCTGGAGGTTATGTCCAATTTCTTTTATTATTTTCCCCTACAATCCTCCAGATTTCAATCGGGTTTCCAGAATAGGTGAATATATATGCCAGGGCATGAAAAGGAGGAATATGAATGGATACTCAGCACTTCATAAATTTAGAAAATAGATATGGTGCCCAAAATTACAAACCTCTGGATGTAGTTTTAAACCGTGGTGAAGGTATATGGGTCTGGGATGTGGAAGGTAAGAGATACCTGGATTTCCTTTCGTCCTATTCAGCAGTCAACCAGGGACATTGCCATCCTAAAATCATGAAAACCATGATAGAACAGGCCCAAAAGCTGTGCCTTACTTCCCGGGCCTTTCGCAATGACCAATTGGGCCTTTTTTATGAAGATATCTGTAATTTGACCAATTCGCACATGGTTCTTCCCATGAATAGCGGGGCTGAAGCAGTAGAAACGGTAATCAAGGCTGTTCGTAAATGGGGATACAAACTCAAAGGTGTCCCACAGAACCAGGCTGAAGTAATTGTTTGCGAGAACAACTTCCATGGCAGAACCATAGCAATTATTGGATTTAGTAGTGAAAGGCAGTACAGGGAAGGCTTTGGACCCTATCCCCCTGGCTTCAAAATCATTCCTTTTGGCGAAGCGAGGGCCCTGGAAGAGGCTATCACGCCAAACACTGTGGCCTTTTTGGTCGAACCGATCCAAGGGGAGGCAGGAGTAATTGTTCCGCCGTCAGGGTATCTAAGGGAGGTTAAATCTATTTGTAAGCAAAATGACGTGGTCTTGATTCTTGACGAGATACAAACTGGACTGGGACGGACAGGAAAACTTCTGGCTGAAGAGCACGATGACATCGAGGCTGACGTGACACTTATTGGCAAAGCTCTTTCCGGAGGATTTTATCCCATTTCGGCAATTTTATCCAATACTGAAGTCCTGGGCGTCTTTATGCCCGGTGAGCACGGAAGTACCTTTGGCGGTAACCCTCTGGCCTGTGCTGTGGCTCGCACGGCCATCAAGGTCTTAATTGAAGAGAAGATGATAGAAAATGCGAGCAAGCTTGGGGATTATTTCTTGACTCAATTGAGAGGAATCAAGAGCCCCTCCATCAAAGAAGTCCGGGGAAAAGGTCTTATGATTGGTGTCGAACTTGTCCCCGAAGCTGGCGGGGCCCGTGGTTTTTGTGAGCAACTGATGGCACAGGGACTCCTGTGCAAGGATACCCACGAAAATGTCGTTCGCTTTATGCCACCGCTGATAATTACCAGAGATGAGATCGATTGGGCACTGGAGAGAATCGAACCGATTTTGAAAGGCAACACATCCACTTAAATAAATTCGTTGACATGAATAGAAGATTCTTTATAGAGATAGAGGACAGTTTTCTGGTTTACGGAAGAAACATGTGATACACACAAACACAGACAGGGTATAAGTGGGGAAAGAAAGCATTTTTTATCAATCGAGAAAGAAAGGAGGTGGCAGATAACAATTTTTATCAGAATGGGCAATGGCAAAGTCCGTGATCGCTTTCTTGTTTTTTACTAAAATTAATAAAAAAAGGAGGTTAGGATGAAAAAGTTACTGTTCGT
>CAZBBQ010000320.1:0-1796 GCA_964489745.1 uncultured Desulfobacteraceae bacterium | reverse complement strand
TGATTTTTGGCAATGTCAGTAAGCTGTCGTCCTTTGTCAGTCACGATAAATCAGGGTTGTGAAGATTTTTTCAAGCAATTAGGCGAGATGGCAGATGATACCCACATTATTTTCTGCTATACATAGAAATTAAGTGAATTTTATTTGTATAACCTGCAACCAATAACTATCAGCAGACTCTGCCTAATTTTTCATAGGGATATAAAATTAGATTTGAAATATCTGGGAGATATGCTATATAGGTTAAAAAAATCGTAAAAATAAGGTAAATTGATGGTCACAATACTCGTAATTGTTCATGTACTTATTTGCGTTGGTCTGATAATAGGCATACTGTTGCAATCTGGCAAGGGAGCTGATTTAGGAGCTGCGTTTGGGGGAAGTAGTCAGACATTATTCGGTAGCGCTGGTGCTGTTCCTTTTCTCAATAAACTTACAACAGGTGTAGCTATTGCCTTCATGATAACTTCGCTTTCCTTGGCCTTGTTGGCATCCAAGGCGCCAAGATCTTCGGTTATGGAGGGGAAAACAAAAACTCAACAAGAAGCGCCAATCGAAGCCGGTGAGCAAACTAGTATCCCTTCGGATGCAGGAACTGAGAAGCAATGATTTGGTATGCCGAAGTGGTGGAATTTGGTAGACACGCTATCTTGAGGGGGTAGTGGGTTACGCCCGTGCGGGTTCAAGTCCCGCCTTCGGCACCATTTATTAAGTCCATTTATTCAATTATTATGGGGAGTTAGTCTTGGTCACTAATTCCCCATTTTTTGTTTGGGGCTCATTTGAGGCTCTTTTTTCACCTATATCGTCCGTTTTCTGACTATTTATTGCGTTATAGACATTCTCCATAAAGGCACTCCCGTCATCCCTCTGATAATTCCTGATATAGGAATAATATCTCTCATGGATCATTTGTAAGGTCTCATGTCCCATCATCCTCTGAACCCAGCCGGGCAGTTCCCCACCATCCAGCATTAAAGTGGCAAAGGTGTGTCTTGTTTCGTAAAGTCGCCTTTCCTCTAACCCAGCCTTTTTCAAGCCAGGTTTCCATATATGCTGATTCATTGAATCAGGTAGTAGGGGGCGATCATACTGATTGAGAAACACATACGGTGATTTTCCCATCGTATATTTCCGTTGATCCCTTAGTGCCTCGACTACGGGAGGCAACATATCGATATCCCTGATCGACCTTTTTGTCTTTGGTCGGCCTTCCTCGCCTCTCACCAGTGTTTCCCTGACCTTGATGACACCTAACTTGAAGTCAACATTTTTCCATTTCAATGCCGACATCTCCCCGAAACGCATGCCAGTGAAAAAGGCCACTATGAAGAAATCTTTATATCGAGGACTTACTTTATCCAGGAAAAGATTTACTTCTTCCATGGGTAAAGGGTGAATGTCCGGCTTTTCAACTTTGGGTGATTGTATTAATGTCATAGGGTTTTTGTCGATTACCTCACATAGTTGGGCGAATTTGAAAACCTCTCGCATAGGAACAAGAACATTTTTCAATCTTTTACCTGAACAACTCAATCCGGCAATAAACCTTTTGATTTCGAGATAACCGAGTTCCTTCATTGGTATATTACCGAGCTTGGGTAATATGTGATAATTCATGGAACCTCTATACTCCCTCAGAGTCGATGACTTTATCTCCTTGGTCTTGATTGTAATCCATTCCTGTGCCATTTCACCAAAAAGAGGACTTGTTTCTTGAAGATCCTGGGATTTCTGAATATCCCCATACACCAGTACCTCTTTCAGGAGTTCGTCCCGCAGACGCCGTGCCTCTG
>CAZBBQ010000319.1:0-1805 GCA_964489745.1 uncultured Desulfobacteraceae bacterium | reverse complement strand
GCAGGCTAAAAGTGGCTGCGATAGTCAAAATATTTTTACTAGCTCGTCTCTTTCAAAGTAAGGAACTGGTTCGGATCCTTCGGGGGTAACCAAAGTTACTGAAGGATCCCCAAAGGCCTTAACACGTCCAATCCTGGTCATGGCGATTCCATTCCCTTTAGCCTTCCTCAAGATTTTTTCAGCCTCTGGCGGTGATGCGGTAATCAGAAGTGCCCCTGAGGCTATGACACCGAGTGGATCAAGATGAAAGGCCTCGCAAAGGATCTGTGATTCTTCATAGATAGGTATAGCGTCTTTCTCTACCTCTATTTCCACTCTTGCTGCTATGGATACCTCATGAAGGGCATTAGCGAGTCCTCCTTCAGTGGGGTCATGCATGGAGTGTATTTTTCCTGCCTGGAAGGCCAAGCGTGCCTCTTCTACAACGCTAATTCCTGGATGAAATAGAAAATCTTTGGCTCGTTCAACAAGATCTTTGGATATTTTCCGAGAAACTAAATCACCTGCTCTTTCTCTTGCGATAAGTGATGTCCCTTCGATACATAGTCCTTTACTCAGTAGGATGAGGTCCCCAGGTTTTGCTCCACTCGTGCTGATCATATACTCTTTTTGAACTTCTCCCATCATCTGTCCCACAAGGACGGGACGATCCAGTCCGCAGGTTATCTCCGTATGGCCTCCGATAAGCGAGATCCTCAATTTCTCGCAGGCTTGATTTATTTGCTGGAAGATGGAACTCACAAGATCTTCAGTTCCTAGTGACTCCGGTAGAAGAATAGTGACGGTAAACCACCTGGGTTCAGCCCCGGTAGTAGCAATATCATTTGCATTGACCATAACGCTGTAGTACCCAATCTCATCGGTAGCAAATGTGATAGGGTCAGTGGTAACGATAAGGGCCTTTTCACCCATATCTATCGCAGCTGCGTCCTCTCCAATTTTTGGGCCTATAAGAACTGTGTGATCCCTTACAGGGTATCGGTTGAGCAGCTTGTGAAGAATATTGATATCCAGTTTTCCGGTTGGTAAGACCTTGTGTTTCATGCTGTTCACTCCTTAAAAAGAATACTGGGTATGGCTGTGACATCGTCTAATATATAATCAGCTCCTGCTTCCATAAAATCCGAGCGTTTTATTTTGCCTGTTAATACTCCGGCGGTTTTCATGCCCATTCGTTTACCCCCTTCAATATCCATAAGGTGGTCTCCAACCATGAGACAATATGTAGGATTATTCACCTCCATTTTTTCCAAGGCCAAGACCAGATGATCTGGATGTGGCTTGACCTGGCTCACGTAATCCCTTGGAAGGTATGCATCAGAAAAATTCTCAATGTCCGGAAAAACCATTTTTACTGCTTTATCACAGTTCCTGGTGATAATAGCAATCTTGATCCCTCGTTTCCTTAGCATCTTGAGCATAGTGTTTACTCCTGGTATGATGTGACCTTTTTTCGCTGCCATGACCTCATGCTCAGCAACAATCGCAAGCGCCTTATGGTAAAATGATGACCCTTCATGGGGACTCTTTTTTGAGATACTCTTTGTGGCTTCATCAATCATTTCTAATGCATATGCTCCATTTAAGGCTCTAAAATCGATATCGTAACTAACCAAGAGCTGTTCTATCTCCTGTCGTATTTGGTCAAAGTTAATATTTAACCACACCAATGTTCCGTCATAATCGAAAATCACTGTTTGTATGTCCATGTCCACTCCTTTCACGGAGATCGATAGTATGGGTTCTTGCATTATCAAGAAATTACCGTGCCCTTGCCTTGCCTTTGTTTCAGTATGTGTGAAAAT
>CAZBBQ010000318.1:0-1817 GCA_964489745.1 uncultured Desulfobacteraceae bacterium | reverse complement strand
ACAGGGTGATCTCCGCTGTTCCAAACATCTTTGAGTTATTGATCAGTGCAGTTGAGCAGGATAACAAAACCTAGTAGGTTTGATAAAGTTACCTACTCCTCTCTTTTATACACGATACGTTTTTCTTTTACCCTCTAATCTTTTAAAAGGGTATACATTTAGATACAGGGAAAATCCTTTTTTTGAACTATTCATAAAAAAGGGTATCCATATAAATCTTTAGTAACGTTCAAAAGTGTGTACCTGGAATAAAAATCTTGATTATTCTAATGCTCAAATCATAATATTATTGTGAGTATTATGGAAAAGCAAATAAATGGAAGATCATTACCCCATGATTCACCAATAGATCGCTTGAAGGAAATCTCCACATGGGTTTCCTCTGTGCTTGATCTGGATCGACTTTTAGAGCTCATCATAGATACGGCCACACAGATGATGCAGGCTAAAGCCAGTTCTCTTCTGTTATTGGATCAGAAATCGAGAAAACTCTACTTTAAAGTGGCTGTCGGAGAAAAAAAAGAAGAGGTCAGGAAATATGAGATTGACCTGGGTCAGGGAATAGCGGGTTTCGTAGCTGAAAAAGGGGAACCCCTTCTCATTCCCGATGTCAGCAAGGATCCACGGTGGTACAAGAAAATAAGCGAATCCATAGGCTTTCAGACCCGTTCGATAGCCTGTGTTCCAATGAAGGTTGATAGCAAAATAATAGGGGTTGTGGAAATAATTGATAAAGAAGATGGGAGTCAAATTCAACCTGAAGATATGAAAATCTTGAAAGTATTCGCTGATTTGGCCTCCAAGGCAATCAGCAATGCGCAAAAAATCGATCAAGTCAAAAGAGAAAACCGGGATCTTAAAGAGGAACTTGGAAACAAATACCAAATCATTGGTGAGAGCAAGAGACTGCAGAAGGTTATATCCGATGCTTTCAAGGTGGCCAATTCGAAAAGTAGCACCCTGATATTGGGTGAGAGCGGAACAGGGAAGGAACTACTTGCAAGGTTAATTCACAGGGCTGGCCCCCGAAAAGATAAGCCCATGATTGTTCTTAATTGTGCAGCATTACCTGCAACCCTCCTCGAGTCTGAACTCTTTGGTCATGAGAAAGGGGCCTTTACTGGGGCTGAAAGCAGAAAAATCGGAAAATTTGAACTGGCTGATGGCGGTAGTCTTTTCCTTGACGAGATAGGAGAGATGACACCAGAAATGCAGGCAAAGTTTCTTCGAGTGCTGCAAGAGGGAATATTTTATCGGGTGGGTGGAAACACTCCCATATCGGTAGATGTTCGGATTATCTCAGCTACAAATAAAGATATTTCTCAGGAAATTAATGATGGAAGGTTTCGGGAGGACCTTTACTATCGGCTCAATGTAGTCCAAATTCACATGCCTGCCTTACGAGAGATAAAAGACGACATACCCCTCCTTGCCACGTATTTCTTGCAAATATTTACGCACGAGAAGGGACTCCTCCATTTAGCGATCTCAGAAAGTGCCATGGAGCAGATGCTCGCATACGACTGGCCTGGTAATGTAAGGGAACTCAGTAATGCTTTGGAGCGCGCAGTGGTGATGGGTAACGGTCAGGAAATTTTGCCTGAGGACTTGCCCATTTGGGGTCCAAAAGAAAGCCATCCGGGCATGCAGGTAGGATTGACTCTCAAAGAGGCTATGGAAGACTTTAAAAAAGAATTCATTTCCTTAAATCTGAAACATACTGGAGGCAATAGAAGTAAGGCATCAAAAGTGATGGATGTTCAAAGGACGTACCTTTCCAGGCTGATATCCAAGTATCAGCTCTAAAAAGTCTGCTC
>CAZBBQ010000317.1:0-1825 GCA_964489745.1 uncultured Desulfobacteraceae bacterium | reverse complement strand
GGTTATTTGGGCAGCAGCTTGTAGGGGTTTGATTCCCCACCACTTGGGGCGATTATGCCACGGGGTTTCTGAATAGACTGAGTTACTAAAATGGCGAAAAAAAAGATCCTGGTTGTTGAAGATGAGGCCATGGTTGCCATCGATATAAAAAATACACTGATAGGGATGAAATATGATGTCCCTGCTATTGTCTTCTCTGGAGAAGAGGCCCTTAAAAAAGTTGAAGAGATACAGCCAGATTTAATATTAATGGATATTGTCTTAAAGGGAGAAATGGATGGCATTGAAGCGTCACAACAGATCCGTGAACGCTTCGGTATCCCCGTGGTCTATCTCACCGCCTATGCAGATAGTACAACTCTTAAACGGGCAAAGATAACAGAGCCATTTGGCTACATACTCAAACCCTTCGAAGGTAGGGAATTACACTCAACCATCGAGATGGCTCTTTACAAACAACAGTCAGAGAAGGCCCTCAAAGACAGTAAGGAATTTAGCTCCAGCCTCCTGAATCACGCCCCCAATCCGATTATTGTTATCAACCCAGACACCTCAGTGCAGTATGTGAATCCGGCCCTGGAAAAAATAACAGGGTTTTCCTCTGAAGAGATTATTGGCAGAAAGCCTCCCTACCCTTGGTGGGCAAAAGAAACACGCAAGGAAACAGAACGATACTTTAAAAAAGCCATGAAAGAGGGCGCACAGAAACTCGAGGAACTTTTTAAGAAAAAAAGTGGTGAACGATTCTGGGTTGAGATAACTTCTGGACCAGCAAGGAGTGATAAGGCGTTTGAATATTACCTGGAAAACTGGGTTGACATTACCAAACGGAAGAAGGCAGAAGAAGAACTTATTGAAAGTGAGACAAAGTATAGAGAACTTGTCCAGAATTCCAATAGCATTATCATTCGAAGGGACCCTCGGGGCACTATTACTTTTTTCAACGAGTTCGCTCAGGACTTTTTCGGTTACACCGAAGATGAGATCCTCGGCAAGAACGTAATAGGAACAATAGTACCGGATATAGAGAGCACCGGACGTAATCTTGCACTAATGATTCAAGACATTGGGCTTCATCCTGAGAGATACTCGAACAATGAAAATGAAAATATGCGACGTAATGGGGAGCGTGTGTGGGTTGCATGGACAAATAAAGCGATATATGACAAAGATGGAAACATTGTAGAAATTCTTTGCATCGGTAATGATATAACAGACCGAAAAAACCTCCAAGCCCAACTCATACAAACCCAAAAAATGGAGGCTATTGGAACACTGGCAGGCGGCATTGCCCACGACTTCAATAACATTCTTTCTATCATCATCGGCTACACCAAGCTGGCACAAGACAAGGTACCTGAAGGCAGCCAGCTCTGGGAGGATTTGAGAGAGGTGTATAAGGCGGGCAATCGGGCACGAGACCTTGTGAAGCAGATCCTCACCTTTAGTCTCCAGGCTGATCAGAAACGTACACCCGTGAAAATTCATCGCGTAGTTACTGAGACCCTCAAGCTCCTGCGTTCCTCGTTTCCTGCCACCATAGAGATCCGCACGCGCCTCACCACAACTGCACCTGTTCTCGCTGATTCTACGCAAATTGAACAGGTGATCATGAACCTCTGCACCAACGCCTACCACGCCATGCGTGAGCAGGGCGGGGTTTTGGAGGTGAGGGTAGAAGAGTTGATGCTTGATGATGATGCATTTGCCCACCAGCTGGACATTTCCCTCGGTCCTTATCTCTCCCTTACTGTGCTCGACACAGGCCACGGGATGGATAAGGCAGTTAGAGACCGGATCTTCGAACCCTATTTCACCACCAAGA
>CAZBBQ010000316.1:0-1847 GCA_964489745.1 uncultured Desulfobacteraceae bacterium | reverse complement strand
GGTCACACTTTTCTCAGGACAGGCCATGGTTAAAAGGGAGGCATTTACAACAGTTCAAAAGGGGCTTAATGAAATTTTCCTTGAAATAGAGGCATTTCGCATCGATAAGGATTCCATAACAGCAACAATTTTTGGGACTGGGGAGATTTTTAGTGTTCAATTCAAGAAAATCCCTATAAAGGAGTCACCCCGGAAGAATATCAAGGCCCTGGAGCAAAAGATCGACGAGCTGAGAAAGTCAAAAAGGATTTTAGTCGATAAAAAGGAGGTTCTTAATAAAAAAGAGTCATTTCTCATTTCGCTCATCGATTTTTCTAAGATCCAAATCCCTCAAGAAATCAAGACCAGTTTTCCAAATATGGAAGATTTAACCGACACCTTGATATTTTTGAGTTCCAACTTTCAAAAAATTAATGATGAAAAACAATCTTTGGATGCATCAATTGAAGAGATAGAAAAAGAAATAAAAGTCCTGAAAGAGGAACTGAACGCTCTTCGAAGACCTGTTAGGAAGGTCAAAAAGGTAATTGAGATCTTATTCAACGCTGAAAAAGAGCAGAAAATACGAATTGTTGCGGACTATCTTACAAAAAATGCCAATTGGGGACCTCTCTATAAGGTTTCTGTCCCTATGACGCTCTCCGAAATCGATTTAACCATGTTTTCAAAGATTCATCAGAAGACAGGAGAAGACTGGGACCATGTAGCCCTTTCAATCTCAAATGTTATTCCTTTGAGTGGCGTTCGTCTTCCCTACCTTTCAAGCTGGCTCCTTGATGTTCCGAGACCGACCGCAAAGGTGATGGGAAAGACAGGACGTCTTGCGTATGAAAAGGCTGCGCCGGCTATAGATATGGTGAAGGGAAAAGACTACTCTGAGATACCCACACAAGAAGCAGCGCTTACCACAGCCGTAAAGAGAGAGTTACCCCTTTCCTTTGAATACAGAATTCCTCAACCGATAGACATTGAATCACGTGATAAAGAGACAATTTTACCCCTATTCACGAAAAAGATGCAGGGAGATTTTTACTATTATGCTGTTCCAAAGCGTAGTCCTTTGACTTTTCTTGTGTGTAAGACAAAGGCTGATAAAGAGCTATTAAGTGGGCCGTTGAATGTGTATTTCGGTGGGCGGTATATCGGTAAGACCCATCTTAGTGAAAAGAAGGCGGGAGAAGAATTTCACTTGAGCCTTGGTGCAGACAGAGAGGTGATGGTCAAGCGAGAAAAGGTAAAGGACAAGGTCAAAGAAACGTATTTTGGAAAGATCCAAAGAGGTACCATTGTACGGGAACTGGCCTATAAGATCATGGTTGAGAACATGAAAGATAGATCTATAGTGCTCAAGGTAGTGGACAACATTCCTGTTTCAAGAACGGATAAGATAGAGGTGAAAGAACTTACAATGAATCCTGAACCTGCCCAAAAGAACTATCGAAATAAAGAAGGGGTCATGTTGTGGGAGTATACGCTCGACCCTGAACAACAACAGGAGATAAATATAGAGTTTGTGGTTGCGTATCCCAAGGATTTGGTGCCAATGGGCTTATGAAGTTTTTTGTAATAGCGGAGATTTGATCAGTAACATCTTTTTTGGTATGTGGATATCTGTAAGCTTCTTTTTTCTCCGGCTTCCTTTGTTTATCAACGCATGTGAATTTTTATTTCGCCTTTTCCTGTTTCCCCGAATAAAAATGTGTAAATTATTAGCACAGAATTGGAATTTAATTTCCTATAAATGAGTATTTTTTTGCCATTCTTTGGACATACATTCTGTAAGATTAATGTAACTATATGAAATTAAATGTAATTTTTTAGGTGCGTAACTTCGCATGATTTTTGCA
>CAZBBQ010000315.1:0-1850 GCA_964489745.1 uncultured Desulfobacteraceae bacterium | reverse complement strand
AGTATGTTGAATTTATGAGCAGGATTGATTGCATAAGCAATAGGAATATACGAATGATTTCCACATATGTGGAAAGCCTTTTGGGTGATGCATCTGATCTTTTTGATGGGATGTCATTTCCTAAGGATAGGTACAATTCTGCAAAGGAATATTTCACTGATGAGGACGAATGGACTACCTATGAGATATTTCAAAAGATCTTTCGAAAGGCCAAGGAACTCGTTGGTGATCCTGATTTTTATTTCAATTGTGGCATTTCTTCCGCAACATTAGAGTCTTGGGGAAGATTTGGTTATTTTATCCAGCTTTTTTCCAACCCAGATGATGGTATGAAGAGACTCCCCTTTTTTAATAAAAATTTTAATGATACCAAGGGTATTGATATTATTAAACCACCAGCCCTTGATAAAAAACTTAAAAAAATACATACAATTATACGGGTTGAATTTCATGCTGACCATGACGCTAACAGGGACTATATAGGTGATTCATATCTAAAAGGAATCATATCTTTTATCCCTACTATCTGGGGCCTTTCTCCAGCGATTATCAAACAACCCCTCAATGAATATGATCCAGAGATATTATTCAACGAGGAAGAAGAATTCCTTCCCTTTAAACTCAATGCCAGAATAGAAGATGATAAACTGACAATTTTTTCCCCTATTGAGAAGAGGAGAAAGATTGTTGGAAGGAAGGTATTTCTCGTTTCTGACATTGTTGGAGGAAGGAAGGTGTTTTTGGGAAGATTTTCCGAGTCGCTTAGTAGACAAGGAGATAGAGACAGAAAAGAGAGCACGGGAATTCTTATTACTGAATCATTAAAGGTAGATGATAGAAATATTTTAACAGCGGGTGAGATATACAAGGCCCCGTACTTTATTTTAGATGTCACCTACGATAGGCTCGGATTTTGGAAAAAAATGTTGCAGGCTTTCCACAAAAAAGGAAAAAAACTGGAAACAGCCCATGGCATGATCGAGACTATTAATCAACTCAGAGAGGCAATGATTGCTAAAAATAAGGCATATGCGGGGCTTGAAAAGGCAAATCTCGAATTGAGGATGGCCAAACAAGAGATAGATAACTATGCTAAAAACCTTGAAAAGATGGTAGAGGAAAGAACGGTTGAGTTAGACAAGGCGAAAGAAGATGTACTTGTTCTTAATAGAGATCTTAATAAAAAGGTTGATAAGCAGGTTGAAGAATTAAGTAGATATAATGAGTTACGAAGGTATCTTTCCCCTCATATTACAGAAAGAATTTTATCAAATGGGAGTGATTTTAATAAAATTTCTCACAGGAAGCTTATGACCGTGTTTTTCTCAGACATACGAGGCTTTTCAGATTTGACAGATTCATTAGAGCCAGAGGAAATCAGTTTTCTATTAAATAATTATTTATCGGAGATGACAAAACTTATCCACAAGCATGAGGGAACTTTAGATAAGATAATAGGAGATGGGATAATGGTCTTTTTTGGTGATCCAGTTTCGATCTCTGACCATGCCAAGAGAGCAGTTCTTTTGGCAATTGATATGCAACGCAAAACAGATCAATTAAAGGCTGAATGGGTATCATATGGATACGATCTGAATATTGGAATAGGCATAAATACAGGGTATATGACTGTAGGGAACATAGGATCGGAATTCCATAGAGACTATACTGTAATTGGCAACCAGGTAAACGTTGCGGCCAGGCTGGAAGCAATGGCCAAACCCGGTGAGATTTTAATAAGTCAAAGAACATATAGCAAGGCGAAGGATATAGCTGCTTTTGAAAAGGCAGGCACATTTAATCTAAAGGGGATACATTCGCCAGTTGAGACATACAGGGTGCTATATAAG
>CAZBBQ010000314.1:0-1852 GCA_964489745.1 uncultured Desulfobacteraceae bacterium | reverse complement strand
ATTATTTTGCCAAATTTGCCTTTGCCAGCGGAACCAAAGGTGATTCCTTAAACTGATTTACAAAGTCTTTAAAGGTTTCCTTTGACATTTCTTGCTGGCCGCTCAGGGCATAGAGCCTACCAAGAGAAAACATGGCCTCTTCTCTAAGAAAATTATTTTCGGCATCAATTATCTTTTTAAGATGTTGTATGGCTGATTGATGCTCGCTTTTGGCTTCGTATGCAGCAGCGAGGCCGAAATGGGTCATTAAATGGTAAATAGAAGCAGACGTATCTTTTTTTAGATACGTTTGATAGAGTGATATAGCCTCATCATATTTACCCTGACCAAATTTTAGATAGGCTAGTTGGGGAATGGCCAGTGTAGACATCTTTGTCCAGCCATATTTTTTTATGAGACTATCAAGTTCCTCGATAGATTTGTTAATGATATCTTCACTTATGTCAGAGGAAGAATCTGACACCAGCTTTGTGTAGGCCAGGTTATAGGCAGCAAGGGATTTTTTATTTAAATGCTTGAAATAAAGGCTAATGCCAATAACGATGGCAATAATAATCACTACGCTTGCAGTCAGGTATTGAATTTGTTTCCCATGAGTAGAAACGTACTGAAAAAATCTGTTAGAAAGGCTAATAAATTCATCGTCCTTTTTAAGGAGCTCTTTTCTCGTTGTCTTCTTTTTTGCCATAGTTTAAAAACCTGTCAAGTTTTATTTTTTTTGATTGAAAGTAATTAACAGATGTGCAACCTTTCTTCAAGGAAAATAACTATGAAACCATCTTTTCATCCAAAATTAATAAATGACTCTTTTTCAGATCCCGGTCTTTTTATCCCATTCCTTTTTGAAAAGAGGGCTTTACTGTTCGACTTAGGAGATTTATCAAAACTGTCTGCCAGAGATATATTAAAGATTAGCCATGTTTTTGTTACACATACCCACATGGATCATTTTATAGGCTTTGATACCCTTCTTCGACTTCTCCTTGGACGAGATAAGGAAATGTATCTATTTGGTCCCTCGGATTTTATTCAAAAAATGGAGGCTAAACTCAGCTCATACACCTGGAATCTTATAGAGAACTACGAAAACACTCTTTCCATACATGTGACAGAGATAAAAAGAGAAAAAATAATTACGCAAAGATATAATAGCAGAGATAGATTTAGGCCCACTGGAGACCCTCAGGAGTTTCCATTTACCGGGAATTTACTTTCCGAGGAACACTTTTCAGTTAACGCTGTAATTCTGGATCATAAAATAGACTGTATTGGGCTGACACTCAAAGAGAATTTTTCTATCAATATAATTAAAGAGGGACTAAAGCAACTTGGACTGGAGGTTGGTCCCTGGCTGAGAGAATTCAAGAAGGCAGTCTATGAAGAAGGCGATTCAGATCAGAGCTTTACGGTAGTTTGGAAGGATAAAGACAAGAGAATAAGGGAAAAAGATTTTACTCTTTGTGATCTGAAAGAAAAAATTGCCATGATCTCACCAGGACAAAAAATTACTTACATTGCCGATATAATCGGAAGCCCTGAAAATATAGCAAAAGCTGTTGATTTAGCCCAGGATTCAAGCATTCTCTTTATTGAAGCAGCCTTTTTAGATAAGGACAAAGATATGGCACAAAGGAAGTATCATTTGACAGCAAAAGAGGCTGGTCTCATAGCTCGAAGGGCGAAGGTTAAGGAGCTCACTCTTTTTCATTTTTCACCCAGATATTTTGGGCAGGGAAACAAACTTATTCAGGAGGCAATGACAGCCTTTCGATCAGATAGATGAGAAGAGATTAGGCTGTAAAATGTATACCATTTTAGCTCTATTAAAACTCCCCCTTACCTTTAGTTAAGG
>CAZBBQ010000313.1:0-1859 GCA_964489745.1 uncultured Desulfobacteraceae bacterium | reverse complement strand
TCTAATGATTCTTGGTAGTGCCCACCCTCTTAAATACTACTATTCAATCTCTCTGTAACAGTGTTTGTAGGCAAGGTTTGTTTCAAATTTCCTCGGTGTTAAGCCTTGAACAATGAATATCGCTCAAACAGCCCTATAAGCTCATTTTTTAAGAGGTTGGCATCATCAACTGCCTTCAAATATTTGGTCTTGAGAGAACGGATCTTGTCCATGGATCTTAAATACTCCTCACGGAATGTTACAGTTCCCTTCTCAATACCCATCTCATATTCATCTTTCAGTGAGCTAACCCCGATTAAATACTTTTCTTTCAGGGAAACAAGCTTTTCAAGGGCCTTTTCATATTCGCTTCTTAATCTGCCTGCCCCTTTCTCTTCAGCGCACAGGTATTGCTTTTGCAGTTCCTGCAGTAATTCCTTTACTGAAATTATTTCATCAATCCTAAAGGCATTGCTTCCGGCAAAGGCAAAACCTTTCTCCAAAATCCCCTTTCTGGCATTATCAAGCGCTAACGAGATACAATAGGGTGCGCTCGTGATGTCACAGCTCTTAAGGCACTTCCAGGCACACTTAATGCTCTTCTTTTTCCCGGATGATATATCCTTCAAGAATTTGTTCCCAATAGCTCGGCCCGGCATGCCGACAGGGCTCTTAATAATTTCTATATCTCCTTCCCTGCAAGAAATATAGGATTCCTTGAATCTGATATCAGCATCACATTCATGTGTGCCCACGAACCTTGTCCCCATCTGGACACCGCTCGCCCCAAGTTTGAAAAGGTTGTAGATATCAGCACCCGTAAAAACGCCTCCTGCGGCGATTACAGGTATGGCCCTACGAAATTTATCCTCATAGATCTTGATCTCGGCAACAACATTGGGCAAAATACGTTCAAGCGCAAAATCAGGATCATCGATTTGGTCCTCTTTAAATCCCAGATGCCCACCTGCTTTTGGCCCCTCCACAACAACACCATCCGGGATATCCTTATATCTTTTCAACCAGGAACTGAAAATAAGCCCAGCTGCCCTTGCAGAGCTTACAATAGGGACCACTTTGACTCTGGCCGATCTGAGCTCTTCAACAGGAATTCCCTTAATTGGGAGACCTGCTCCGAGGAAGACCATATCGACCTTTTCTTCGATTGCGACCATTAGAAGCGCATGAAAATCAGTTACAGCCACCATAATGTTGACCCCAATGATGCCCGAGGTCTTTTCTTTTGTTTTTCTTATCTCTTTTCTTAGGGCTACGACATTTGCATCTTTGTGTCTGGCATAATAATCACGGTCAAGCATCCCTATTGAACTTGCGGCGATTACGCCTATGCCGCCTTCATTCGCCACTGCAGAAGCCAACCCTGAAAGGGATATTCCAACGCCCATTCCTCCCTGAACAATGGGAAGTTTTGCAACAGAATCACGGATTCTTAGTTTAGGGATATGGGACCATCGAATCCTGGGAAGATCAAACCTTGGCCATTCTATATTGCTGAGGTTTATTTTTGGTATCTGCAACTCTGATAGTATACTAAAATCCAACGATTAATTCTCCTTCCCTGGAAGAAAAAACAACAAATGGCTGTCTCTCCCACCAATAAGGGGGAGATTAGGGCAATTAGGCCTATATGTCAAGGATGCATAAAAGAGAAGGGGAAGAGAACTTGTGGAAATTAAAAAATGAGCCCACTTTGTGAGATATTCAGTTATTTATTTAGATTGCCAAACCGTTTGAAAAGGAAGGACTTCTGAAGGCTGTTAAAGAGCTTCTGGGATAAATTTGGCATTTCTGCGCTTCTGAATAGCTTACCAATTCCAATAGAATATCGTAACTTTCCAGGACAATAGCTTTCTGCTATC
>CAZBBQ010000312.1:0-1882 GCA_964489745.1 uncultured Desulfobacteraceae bacterium | reverse complement strand
CTCATCTCTTCCTCCTCAATGTCATACCAGAGATTAATATCACCTCCACCACAGCAAAAGCTTCTATCCCTGTTTCGTTCCA
Organism: uncultured Desulfobacteraceae bacterium; assembly: GCA_964489745.1. Lineage (GTDB taxonomy): Bacteria > Desulfobacterota > DSM-4660 > Desulfatiglandales > B25-G16 > B33-G16. The sequence continues at coordinate 1,800 of CAZBBQ010000312.1, read as the reverse complement.
TCTCTACTATTTGGATACCAGGGATTGAGGCAAGGATTTTTCTTGGAGCTTCGTAGATACCATTATGACGTCCTAAATAACAGGGGTCATGGTAGGTATATATGTCTTCATTGTCAAGCGATTTAGCTGGCTTCAGTCGACCGCTTTCGATCAAGGGAAGAAAAAAATCGGTATAATGTTTTACAACCAAATCGCCAGGGTAGTCGTTTTTCAGTGTATTAAAGGCATGGGGGTCTGTGGTAACAATCTCTTTGAATTTAACCGTCTTGAATGTTTCGACATTCTCTTCCATTAAAAATTGAAAGAGGCCTTCCTCACCGAGTCTTCTTACCTGATGGGCTGAATCCGATTCTCTGGGGCCAAGAATACCAAATGATACTCCTGCTTTGGTGAGGCCCTTGACAATAGCCATGGCTACCTGTTGTATCTGGGGATCAAAAGAGGCATAGCTGTCAACAAAGTAAAGGACATCTACCTCATCTCCCTCTTTAAGTATCTTGACAGAGACATCATCTAATTCTTTGATCCAATCCGCCCTTTTGCTGGGTGGTTTTCCAAAGGGATTACCTGTCTTCTCAAACCGTAGCAAGGCATCTTGAAAATCCTTGGGAATCATGCCCGATTCAACCATATATCTCCTTAAATCCACCATCTTATCAATATATTCGATAAAGACAGGGCATTCCTCCTCGCATGCCCCACAGGTGGTGCATGACCAGATTTCGTCAGGGGTAAGAACATTTCCTATCAGGGCAAGGTTTTGATCTTTTGAATCGGTTTTTGCTTTAAAATTAAACAGAGGATTATTTTGATAGGCGTAATCCCTGACCTTTAAGGTAAATTCCATAGGTGATAGGGGCCGCCCTACTGTATTTGCCGGACAGTTATCGGAACATCGGCCGCATTCCGTACAGGTGTAAAAGTCGAGTATATGTTTCCACGTAAAATCCTCTACCTTTTCTACCCCTAGTGAATCTAAATCTTCAATATTTTCGACATCCCATCGTGGAGGTTTTATGGAACCCTTTTTGAGCTTTCTAAAAAATACGTTCAAGAGGGCTGTAATGATATGGAAGTGTTTCCCGAGAGGGAGGTAGTTGAGGAAAACCATCAGTGTCAGAATATGAAGCCAATAATTCCACAGAAAGATCAATTTTAACGTATTGTGACCGAGACCATGAAAGAGATAGGCAGCAGTATTTGCAGCAGGCAGCCAGAAGGCATTTTTCTCTCCGAGTAGAATTCCGCTTCCATCCATAGCCATATCGGTTATCATGAGAAAACTAATCAGGCCAAGCACTAAATAGGCGTGAAATTTGTGTGCCTTTCCATGTTTAAATTCATATCTGGCAGGTCTGGATATAGCTCTGCGTAATATCGCTGCACTACAGGCAAAAAGGACGATAATTTCAAATATATCTTTAGAAAAAAGATATAATTCTCCTATGAAGCCTCCCATAAAGGGAAGAATAAATTCAGCCTTTATTCCAAGCCCATAAAGGGTTATTGATCGTAGGGCAAGTATAACAAAGCCCCAAAAGATCATGATATGTAATATGCCAATCCAGAGATAGCGGGGCTGTCGCCACTGGAAAATGCCATAGATAATAAGGTCATAGAATCTTCGCCATAATGAATCAAATCGAAGATCCGGTTTGGCAGATATGAGCAATACATATCTTTTGTAGATAATATAAAAAAAGAGGGCAAGACCAGCTATTACAATGAACAATGTGATTGCAAAACCAGGGATACCGAGATAATGCTCAAGTGCAGGTTGAATTTTGTGATGCATTTTTT
>CAZBBQ010000311.1:0-1896 GCA_964489745.1 uncultured Desulfobacteraceae bacterium | reverse complement strand
TCCTTTCGAGTGGCTACAGCATAGATGGAAAGGCAAAAACGATATTAGAGAAAGGTTGTGATGGGTTCATCCAGAAACCGTTTACTATAGAGGAGTTATCACAGAAGATACGAGAGGTGTTGGATAAAAAAGAGCCCTGAGCCGTTTATTTAATCAAGGAGACATGTCTATATATAAAAGAGTATGTTAAGACTTATGTATTCTTAAATACATTTATTCTGCGCGGTTTCTACCTGAAAATTTCATACGACGATCACAGCTCTATCCTTTTTTGATCCTGAAAACATTTTAAAGCTAAAGAAAATCATTTCATATATTCGCCAATCTCATTTTCTTGGACTTATAGAGATATAACCGCCACCTGAGTGATCATTATTGACACACAAGGTCATTTCTTATTATACTTTAACAACAACCGAGTTTTTATCGCCGTTAACTCACATTACCAGAATTGCAGCAACCTCAGACAATCGTTTGCGTGAAAGTAAGAAAATGATTACACAGAATCATTAGGAGGAAGTATGCACGAGGATTGTGGAGAGGTCAGAAGAAAGTATGACATGACACGCCGTGATTTCTTGTGGATTACATCTTTATCAGCTGCGGGTTTTGTGACCGGGTGCGCCACGAGTGCGGTTACCGGTAGACCACAATTAATGCTCGTGTCGGAAGATCAGGAAATTACGATTGATAAGCAAAACTCACCGCATCAGTTTTCCGCTGATTATGGCATGATACAAGATACGGCGCTGAATGATTATGTCAAACAAACCGGGAAAAAGATGGCTGCCCGAACCCATCGCACGCACATGCCCTATTCTTTCCGTGTCGTGAATGCAAACTATGTGAATGCATATGCGTTTCCAGGAGGGAGCATAGCCTGTACACGGGGCATTATGCTCTCACTTGAAAATGAAGCAGAGCTCGCCGCTTTGCTGGGGCATGAACTGGGCCATGTGAATGCACGTCATACTGCACAACAGATGTCGAAGGGGATGTTGACCCAGGCAGTTGTGAGCGGACTTTCTGCACTGGCAGGAACACAGGGCGCTGCATACAGCCAGTTAGCTTCCGAGCTGGGCATGATGAGTGTCGGAGCATTGCTGGCTTCTTATAGCAGGGACAACGAACGGGAGGCAGATGCGCTTGGTATGGAGTATATGTTTCGAGCACGATACAGTCCCAAGGGAATGATTGGATTGATGGATATGCTCAAAGGCTTATCCAGGCGTAAGCCGAGTATCATCGAGTTGATGTTTGCCACCCACCCAATGAGCGACGAACGCTATCAGACTGCAGTGGAAACCTCACGGTCAAAATATAAATCAACCGAAATTCTACCCTTGAACCGGGAACGCTATATGGACCATACTGCAAAAGTGCGTGCCTTAAAGCCTGCCATCGAAGAGATGCAAAAAGGCGAAAAGGAAATGATGCAGAAGAAATTTAGCAACGCCGAGGCCTATTTTGAGAAAGCCTTGAAATTGGCTCCTAACGATTACACCGGACTTGTCATGATGTCGACCTGTAAGCTGTTTCAGAAAAAATATAAGGAAGGGATCACCTACGCTGAAAAGGCCCAGCAAGTTTATCCGCAGCAAGCCCATGCTTACCATCTGAGCGGATTTGCCAAAATCAAAACCAAGAATTCCGAAGGAGCTTACCAAGAATTTAGCACCTATGAAAAATTGCTGCCTGGCAACCCAAACACGATTTTCTTTAAAGGATATGCGCAGGAAGAAATGCAACACATTGAAAAAGCTGCCATAGAATACCACCGCTATTTGCAGTTCGTTCGACAGGGGGAGAAGGCCAAATATGCCTATACGCGCTTAAAAAAATGGGGGCACTACAAGTAGCGATGTTTCGGCCCTGCCATCGTTCCTTTCGCGTGCT
>CAZBBQ010000310.1:0-1916 GCA_964489745.1 uncultured Desulfobacteraceae bacterium | reverse complement strand
AATTTAAAGCCTATAGAATTTGATGGGCATACTACGGCTATCTTTCATTCTCATGATTTGGATGGGAATTTACATATCGAATACATTAAAGACCATGGGCATTTTGCAGACCTTCCATTTGAAACGGTTGTCAATGGTTTCAGGAATGCATATACAGAAGATATGATCAAGAGATGGATGGAGTCAAGCTTTCAAGCAGAAAAAGGATAGTAAGGATATAGCAGTCAGCAACCTTCTCCCACGTACCTTATTCAAATCACAGCCTATCCACCATTTGAAATTTCATTATAGGATTTATGTCAAAGGTATTTTATATCAATCTCGGATGTGCAAAAAATCTTGTAGACAGTGAATATATACTCGGTGTTATCAAGAAGCAGGGATATGCTATAGTCAATGATCCTTTAGATGCCGATATAGCGATTGTTAATACCTGTGCCTTTATTAGACCGGCAGTTGAGGAAAGCATAGACACCATACTTGAGCTTGTAAATTTAAAAGACAAAGGCAACCTAACATCCCTTTTTGTAGTCGGTTGTTTTGTGCAGAGATACGGACGAAAGCTGCTCAAAGAAATACCAGAGGTTGATGGCTGGATTGGTACAGGACAAATTTACAGAATAGATGAGATTTTAAATGATAAAGGCGCTGATACTCCGATTTTTTTCATAGACAGGCCTCGTTTTTTAGCGGATCACACGGCACCCAGGGCCCAGACAACACCATTCTATTCTGCCTACCTAAAAATCGCCGAAGGATGTTCACACCAGTGCTCTTATTGTATTATTCCTTCCTTACGAGGTTCTTTTCGAAGCAGGACCATTGATTCTCTCTATATCGAGACAAAGCATATGGTTGAAAGAGGCGTGAAGGAGATTAATCTTGTAGCACAGGATACAACCGCCTATGGTCATGATCTTGACCCACCCTGCAGGCTTGAGGATCTCCTGAAGAAGCTTCTTACCATATCTGGGTTGCATTGGCTTAGAATTCTTTATGCTCATCCCTATCATGTGACTGAAGGAATTCTTGAGCTTATTGATTCTGAAGAAATATTATGCCCCTACCTTGATGTACCTATTCAGCATGTGAATCCAGATATCCTTCGGGCTATGGGGCGTCCTTTGCAGGCGCAGTCCATACCTCAATTTGTCGAGAAAATAAGAAAAAGATCACGAAAAATAACATTACGCACAACAATCATGGTCGGTTTTCCAGGAGAGACTGAGAAACAATTCGAAGAATTATGCAAATTTATACAAGAAGCAAAATTTGAAAGATTAGGTGTGTTTGCCTTTAGCCAGGAGAAAGGTACCCATGCTGCAAGACTGAAAAATAGCATACCTCAAAGTGTAGTCGAAGACAGGGTTCAGGAGCTTATTGAAATTCAGGCAAATATCAGCAGAAAGAGCAACAAAGAGTTAGTTGGTACAACAGTGCCGGTAATAATTGAGGGATTAAGCACTGAGACAGATCTATTACTGACTGGACGAACAGCAAGAATGGCTCCAGATATAGATGGCCAGGTATTGATAAATGAAGGAGAAGCTACGGTAGGGGAAATTGTTCCGGTTCACATAACTGAGGCCCATACATACGATTTAGTCGGCGGTATAGAAAGAGAAGAGTAAACCGTAAGATCAAATAGCGTCTTTATATAATTCATTGGGGTATGGAATGTTATCCACATTTTTTAGAATAATGTAAAAACACTGTTTTCATGATATTTAAACCCAAAACACAAGAAGGTTAACGATGAAACTCAATGTAAAAGCCTTTATGCTTACGTGTGGCATAATGTGGGGGTTTGGCTTTTCCTTCTTACATGGTGGATAATTGCCTTTGAGGGCGCAACAGGGGACGTTACCTTGATTGGTCGTGTTTACCGGGGTTACACCATAAGCCCCATAGGAAGC
>CAZBBQ010000309.1:0-1923 GCA_964489745.1 uncultured Desulfobacteraceae bacterium | reverse complement strand
TTGTGAACCTCTTTTACCGCCTCTTTTATCATGTCGGAATAATTGTCAGATATCGAAGCAACCATTCCGATATCAAGAGCTTCTTTCACGGTCAAACGTCTGGCCAGACAGAGCATTTCGTTAAAAATGTGCGCGCCTTGAGGCCATTTTCTATACGGAACGATGCACCCCCCGATACCAGGTAATATGCCGAGGGTTATCTCTGGAAACTGAAAAAAGGCGTTTTTTGTAGACACCATGCTGTGGCAGCGGATTGCTATCTCTAATCCTCCACCAAGGGCCATGCCGTTTATGGCTGCTACAATTGGTTTCTCCATTGTATCCATGAATAGCTGCACATCAGCGCAGTCCTTCGCATATTGCGCTGCGGCGTCCTTATTTCCAAGAGTTGCCGGGAACTTCCCTATATCCGCTCCTGCTGAAAAGGCGGCATTTCCATATCCTGTAATAACAAATCCTGTGACAGCAGGGTCATCAATGTTTTCTTTTAAAACCTTCAGGATCTCATTATTTATTTCATCACTAATGGCATTCATAGCCTGAGGACGCCTTATTGTAATAATCTTGACACCCTCCATCTCATCTACGAGAAGATAACGGCTGAAATCCTGGTAGGTGGAAAAGGATTCTTTTGCCTGGGGAAAGCCCGGTCTTTCATCTTGAAATTTTTCCATGATCCGATTCACTTCTGTCGCACCACAATCTCGCATGACATCCAATGGCCCTTTTTTGAATCCCAAGGCAATCTGACAACCAAAGTTAAGATCCGCCATAGTCCCAATTCCCCTATCAACGATATCAAATGACTGGGAAAAGAGAATACCTAACATCCTGTCCCTGATGGTATTTTTTATATCCTCAGGCACATCCAGTTTGGTGCCAGGGCGATGAGTAAGCCACTTGTCAACTGAGCCTAAGATAGCCGCAGGCCGATAATGAGGACCTTCCTCCATTTGGAGTGTATTTGTTTCAATGATAATAGGATTGCCGCGGGCCATGTTCAGAACAAAGAAGGGCCCTGCAAATACAAACTCCTCTGCTACCGAATCAATCCAGCTCGCAGGGAATGTATCCAGCAAGTACGCTGCTTCATTGCACCAATTATCAAAGATCCGGTCTAACATGAAGCAAATGGCATTGTCCGTAATGATGGGAGCTTTACCAGTAGTAGCAAAAACCCAGGATAGGTAATCGATTACCTCCTGGTTTGCCCTTTCCCAGGTAATTACTTCTACAGGAAGACTCCGCCAAGCAGGTGCAAAGAAATGGGTAATGGTAGTTCTTTCTGGCCTTTTCATTTTTAAAAAGAGTCTATCAGCAGGAATGGAACTGGTGTTCGAGGTAATGATGGTATCTTCACCCACTATCTTTTCAACGCTATCAAAAATTTTCTGTTTTAAGGGGATGTTTTCTGTTGCTGCCTCGATAACGAGATCGCAGTGGGTAATTTGGTCGTAGTCCATTGTGTAGATAATATTATCCAAAACTGCTTGAGCTTGATCCTCTTTCATTTTTCTTCTATCGACTGCCTTTTGTACGTAAGTAGAAATTCTCTTCTTCGCCATTGAAAGAGGCTCTTCCACAACATCTACGAGATAGAGCTTGATGCCTGGCATGGCACTTTTCAGGTAATATCCAATGTCCGGGCCAATAGTGCCTGCGCCAATTATTGCTATTTCTTTTGGGACAGAGCGGGTTGGTTTGGTAAATAAAGGGTTAAAGGATGAAGGGTATAACTTTGTTTCCTGATTCATAAATGTTCTCCTATAGTTGTAACTGGTGAGGTTTTTTCTGAGAAGGTATAAGTGTATTTTACGTGAGAAATAACTCCTTGACTCTAATCTGTATACTGTATACAAATTTCTTGTCAAGACAAAAATGGTATTGCATGGCACGGGTAAAAAAGGAATATACTGTCTATCT
>CAZBBQ010000308.1:0-1939 GCA_964489745.1 uncultured Desulfobacteraceae bacterium | reverse complement strand
AGGGTCGAGGGTCGGGGATCAGCTGACCGGATATGGATAAAATAACCCGGAAGCTGCTCGGAAATCGATATCTTCCGAGCTGGTTTTCGAGCATGGCTGTTCATCAAAGAGAGAAAAAAATATGAGGATCAGATCTTGGCAACTTTCCCATTTCTCCATGTTGTAATGGAATCTACTGTTCGTTTATGATCGACAATGGCATGGGCAACAGCTTTTTTTAGCGGCTCTTCAGCACAAAGCGCCATTGGCTTGCCCGATCTCTCTTCTTTCATGACTCCCCTTTTATGATAATGCCAAACTCAATTTAATGGCTTTATCAACATCATCCATCCTGTCTTTGCTAAGCTGGCCAAGTCGTTTTTCCAGTCTTTCCTTTGCTACAGTAAGTATCTGACTCATTTTTATAAGCGAAGGACGGTCTATTCCCCCCTCAGGAGGGTTGATTTCAACATTCATTGGATAAAGTCTCACAGAGCTTGAAATTGCCGCCACAATAGTTGTTGGCGCTTTTTCATTGCCGATATCATTCTGGATAACAAGTGCAGGCCGCTTGCCTGCTTGTTCACTTCCCCTGGCAGGATTCCAGTTAACCACCCATACTTCACCGCGCTTGGGAAAACTATTCATTATATGATCTCCTTTTGAGATTGAAAGGTGAGGTCGGCAAAGACCTTATCTTCTTCTGCCATTTCTTCATAACCTTTTGCCATAAGAGCCTCAGTCTCCTTTGTTAGCCATAACCTGAACGCCTTCTGGGCAAGTTGACTTTTTGCCATGTTAAGAGTCTTTGATGCCTTTTCTATGTCTGCACAAAGTTCTTCATCAAGGGTTAAGCTGACCTTTCTTTTACTTCTCATTTTATACCTCCCTTTTTGTCGTATCAATAATACGATAATAAATCGTACTATTTATCTTGTCAATATGTAAACTTACTTAGGATTAAAAATAAGGGTCGGGGTTTAAAAGCAGGGATCGGGAACTTGCTAAGCTGAAAGGCCAACAGCGAAAGGGGAAAGTCAATTGAGGCATTTTGCGGGCAGGATGAATCTATATTTACAGGTTTTCCAGCATCTTTTTTATGGTCACTGCGAGGTCATTGATATGATTTTTGCAAACGTCATAGATAACCTCGGCGTCAACGTCAAAGTAATGATGACTGATTATGTCGCGCATGCCCTTGATCTTTTTCCATTCAATCTCCGGATACCTGGCCAAGAAGTCGTTCTCTGTGATTTTTTCCAGATTTTTTGTACTCTCTCCAATAGCAATCAGTTGCATACAAATGGCATCTAGTTTTTCCATTCCGGATTCGGAATTTGTGAAATCATTGGCAGAACGAATCGGTTCAAATCTCTTAAGAATTTTTTGGGTAGCCTCATAAACTTGCAGCAAAATATCTTTTACTAATTCCTTATCAAACATAAACGGCCTCTTTCTCAATTCTTTTCTTAAGGAATGGATTCATTTTTTCTCTATGTCTCACGAGATCCACACCGCGTTGAAACTCTTCCTCAAGGTCTTGCTTAATACCGATAAGATTGAACATATCCGGCTTTCCAAGAACAACGACAACATCTATATCGCTTTGGTCATTGATCATGTCTCGAGCTACAGAACCAAAAAGGCCAATGCGGACGATGTCATAATTACTCCCTTTAAGCTTTTTAAACTGTCTTAAAATCCTTATGACATCTTCTTTTTCCATAACCACCTCTTTAAGGTCAAAACCTATCTTTCTTTTAGATTTTTTTACCGTATATTTGGAATATGGATTCGTCCGTTACATATTTACATTCAGTTTATTCTTTAGTGAATTTATAAGTATTATATAGATATTATAGGGACACATCAAATAATTAAACAACATTGTAAGGTCTTTTTTTGCCTCATGCCCCGTTTTGTTGCTTAACAGCACGTGTCATTCTACAGAATAGACATA
>CAZBBQ010000307.1:0-1943 GCA_964489745.1 uncultured Desulfobacteraceae bacterium | reverse complement strand
ACCTTGTTATGTTCAATACAGGTTGCAATGGAATTCTCATTTCTGGCCCATGCGCGCCGTGCAACACCCCCAATAACATCCCACCGCATAGCCGATTTTATGATGGCATCGACTTCTTCTCGACCGTCAAGAACTAATCCAAATCCACCATTAATGGCTTTCCCAACGCCAACACCGCCGCCATTATGTAATGCAACAAGGGTCATGCCTCTGGCAGCATTACCAGCAAAACATTGCGTTGCCATATCTGCCATTACATTGCTTCCATCGTATATATTGGCAGTCTCTCTAAATGGTGAGTCTGTCCCGCCGGCATCATGATGATCTCGCCCAAGCATAATGGGGCCAACCTCTCCATTTCGAACCATTTCATTAAACCTAAGGGCAATAAATATTCTTCCTGCTGCATCTTGATACAATATTCTCGCCTGTGTTCCGACAACCAATTTATTCTTTTCTGCATCTCTAATCCATATATAGTTGTCTCTGTCCTGAGCCCTTCTATTAGGGTCTATGCATTCCATTGCAGCCCTGTCCGTTTTTATTAAATCTCTATGATCTCCGCTTAAACAAACCCATCTGAATGGACCATACCCCAAGTCAAAAATTTGCGGCCCCATTATATCTTCAACGTAAGATGGAAAAATAAACCCATCCTTTTCATCTATCCCGTTTTTAGATATCTCCCTAACACCGGCATCATACACAGCCTTCATAAAGGAATTACCATAATCAAAGAAATACGTTCCTTTATCTACCAAGGTTTTTATTAATTCAAAATGATGCCTGAGACTCTTGTCAACGAGCTGTTTGAATTGATCCCTTCCTGTTTTAAGTAATTGTGTTCTTTTCTCAAAACTAATACCATGAGGACAATATCCTCCATTATACGGTGCATGACATGACGTCTGGTCAGAAAGCAATTCTACCTTTATATTATTCTTTTCAACATATTCTAATAAATCAACAATATTACCAACATATGCAATTGACATAGGCTCTTTCTTTTTTAAATATTTGTTGGCCATATCAAAGACTTCTTTTAAATCAAAGGATACCGTTCGTACCCATCCCTGTTCATGCCTTGTTTTCACCCTTGATATATCAACCTCGGCAAAAATCCCAACTCCACCGGCTATTTCTACTGCCTTGCCTTGAGCACCACTCATACCGCCGAGACCAGATGATATAAACAAATGACCTTTTAAATCTTCTTTCTGATCTATTCCTAATTTTAGCCTTCCTGCATTGAGTATCGTATTATATGTTCCATGTACAATCCCCTGGGGACCAATATACATCCATCCCCCGGCAGTCATCTGCCCGTAATTAGCAACACCCATCTGCTCTGCAATCTCCCAATCATCTTCATTATCAAACATTCCAACCATTAACGCATTGGTTATAATTACGCGCGGACTGTCCGATTTTGATTCAAAAATGCCAAGAGGGTGGCCCGACTCCACAACCAGTGTTTGATGTTCTGTCAAAATTTCAAGATATTTTTTTAACAATCTGTACTGCATCCAGTTTTGGCACACACTTCCCGTTTCTCCATATGTGACAAGTTCATAAGGATACAGGGCAACATCAAAATCAAGGTTATTGTCTATCTGTACTTGAAAGGCCTTTCCTGCAATACAATTTCCCCTATATTCATCTATAGGCTTTGCTTTAATATGCCCTTCAGGCCGGTAACGGTATCCATAGATTCTCCCTTGAGCAAGAAGCTCGCTTAAAAATTCAGGTGCCAATTTTTCATGTAATTCTTCTGGAATATAGCGAAGCGCATTTTTTAAGGCAATTTCGGTTTGTTTTTTCTTAAGCCTGAATCCTCTGTCAGGAGCCCTTCTTATGCCAGCAACAAATTTTGGCATTTCTGGAAGATCATTATCCAGCTTAATGGTCATCGCTTCTGAAATTTCAGTGTTATTTTTCATGAA
>CAZBBQ010000306.1:0-1950 GCA_964489745.1 uncultured Desulfobacteraceae bacterium | reverse complement strand
AAAGACCTCGCACCTCGAGATCTTATATCCAGGTCAATTATTACTGAGATCCGAGAGGGAAGGGGCATTTTTAATGAAGATCATAATGCTCACCATGTATGGCTAGACCTTAGGCATCTACCTAAAGAGGTTCATGAGAAAAAGATCCAGGAGATAGAGTCTTTCTTTAGACGATTTGTTGGTGTTGACCCAGAAAAGGAACTTTGCCCTGTTACACCTACTGCCCACTATCAGATGGGAGGAATACCCACTAACGAATTTGGAGAGGTTCAAAGTGATACTCAAACCATTGTCCCAGGACTTTTTGCCTGTGGAGAGGCTGCTGCTGCCTCTTTGCATGGCCTCAACAGGCTTGGAACTAATTCCCTTTTAGAGTTGATAACAATAGGCAAGGTTACTGGGGAGAGGGTTATTGAGTATCTTAAAGATGCCAAAGAACCAGAAACGCTTCCCTCGAATGCGGGGCATATTAGTTTTGACCAATTTTCCATACATCTCAACTCCCAAGGGAATGAAAAATATGCCCAGATCAGAGATACGTTACGGAATCTTATGATGGAAAAGGTGGGTATATTCAGAACAGAGAAGTTCTTATTAGAAGCTATCGAAAGCCTAAAAGCGCTGAAGGAAAGGGCAATGCATATACCAATAGGAACAAAATCTTTAAAAACAAATCAGGATCTTTGGCAGATATGGGAATTAAATAATTTAATAACCGTTTCTATGGTCATTGCTCAGGGAGCATTAGCAAGAAAGGAGTCAAGAGGGGCCCATTTCCGAGAAGATTATCCAGAGAGAAGCAATGAGTTTAATTATCATACCCTTATCTCTATGCCTGAATTTAATAAGGTCGCCTTTGGAAAAAGACCTATAGATATGAGTTTATTTGAAGCCAAAGGAGAGCGTTTTGAGTTGTTCGACTATATTGAAAGAAAGTATTGATCTTAAAAAAAGGGAGAGGAGATGTCGAAATCCTATACTATTACACTAGAGATTAATAGGTATGATCCTGATACTCAGCTATCATGGATACAGGCCTACCAGGTAGAGGTCGGCGGTATCCTTCGGTTTGTAGACGTATTACGCAAGATTAATGATGAACAGGACCCAACCTTAGCCTGGGCATCTTCGTGTGAACATGCGCAATGCGGTAGTTGCGGTATAATTGTCAATGGGAAACCACTTCTTGCCTGTGAACTATTGGTAAAGGATGCGGTAGAGCAATTTGATACATATATATTCAGATTAAGGCCTTTAACAATTGCACCTGTTTTGAGAGACCTGGTTGTAGATCTGGAGAAGGCCTATGCTAAGGTACATGAGGCTTTACCCTATATTATTAAGCCGGCTCCCCTTCCTCCAGAGGGAGATGAATATCGAATCTCTCAGGAAAGGCTTGAGACCTATATAGAGGCGACCCAGTGTATTAACTGCTTTTGTTGTGCAACTGCCTGTATCAGTAGTCATCGCAATTTTCTCGGACCAAATGTCACAATGGCCAACATAGTTCGACTTATGGACCCACGGGAGACAGCAACAAAGGAAAGATTGGATATTTTATACAGGGAGGATGGTGTGTATAGGTGTCATACTTCCAGGGCATGCTCTTTTGTGTGCCCAAAAGAAATCGATGTCTCCCATTTTCTCGCGCTTGGGAAGGAAGGTAAGTTTTAGAAAATAACTACCTAAAGCCTGCCCTGGCACGACGTGCTTAAATAGTACTATTACAATTATAATGTTCTGTGCCCTCTTATCAACTTATTAACATTATAGGGCAGGCCTGCCCGCCATCTGGCAGGCGGGTCTGGGCCAGGGTGAGCTAAGGTCATGATATGGTTGTTGCAGAGTAAAGTTTCAACTTTAGGCACTTTAGTTTATTTTAGTCACTTCTTCACAGGAGCTACCAATAAACAAAAAACCGACCGTAAGGGTTAACGAGCAAATAAAGAC
>CAZBBQ010000305.1:0-1959 GCA_964489745.1 uncultured Desulfobacteraceae bacterium | reverse complement strand
GTGGTTTGAAAAGAAAGGGATCGGGGTGAAAGAGATGGAACCTAAAAGGAGGTAAAAAAATGCTTGTGATTATCAGTGATTTGCATTTTGTTGATGGAACTGCGGGTGAACACAATATTCCTGTGGATGCCTTTCACATCTTTTTTGAAAATCTGAAGAGCGCTGCTGAAAGGCTGAAAAAAAAGAAAAGAGAGGTTAAAGAAATCAAAATTGTATTTCTCGGTGATATCTTTGATCTATTGCGAACAGAAGAGTGGTTTGAACCCCTCCCTGAAGATGAAAGACCATGGGGAACCAAAGAGGCTAAAATCAAACAGCATGCAAATGACATATTTGACAAGATCATTAATGCAAATAAGGCTACATTTACATTGCTGAGTGGTAACCTTACAAAAAAGTTCGGGTTTCACATTGAGCCTGAGAGGATCTATATTCCTGGGAATCACGATCGTCTATGTAACAAGTACTCAAATCTAAGAGAAAAGGTACGCAAAAACCTTGGAATTAAGCCTACTGAAACTCCCTTTGCCCATTATTTTCAAGACACAGAATACGGTGTTTTTGCCCGGCACGGGCATGAATATGACAAATATAACTATGAGGGGGCTACCTCATACGAGTACGAAGACTACATGAGGGTACCCATCGGTGATCCTATTACGACTGAGTTGGTCGCACGATTACCCTGGCAGATTATGCAACACCCGGTCATCAGGAAGCTGACCCCAGCGCAGAAGGTTGTATTAAAGCGAAACCTTCAGGAAATTGAAAACGTGCGTCCCTTTGCTGCGACACTGGAATGGCTTCTTTACCAGGTAAAAGAAAATCTTCTCATAAAAGAAGCTATTGAGGATTCAGTGGATAAAGTTATTACAGCGTTCAATACGTTGAAGTACGTAAAGAGATGGTATAAGCATCATGACAAATGGCTTCATTTTATGGATGAGGCAGATAAGATTCAATTACCTTTGTATCTCCTTGAAAAGTTTAAGATCTTTTCATCTGAAAGATGGATGCCTCTTTTAGAAAAGGCAAAAGAGCTAATTGAAAAAGACAATCTCCTGGAAGCCGCTCCGGCTGAGTATTCTCATTTAGATAGCCGAATCAGATATGTGGTCTATGGGCACACTCATGAACCCCTTCAGGTTCCAGTAAGGACTATTAAGACACCAGAAGGCTTAAAACAGTATATGTATCTCAACACGGGAACCTGGCGCACAAGATATCACAAATGCAAAGAGGGATTAGGTTTTATTGGTTGGAAAAATCTTACCTATACTGTGTTCTACACAAAAGATGAGAGAGAGCTGAATTTTCCCTCTTTTTCCACATGGACAGGGGCTTTGAAAACAATTTAAAAAAGTAATGGTTTTTGATTCCATAAAATAATTCTCAAACTGTGAGCAATAAAAAAACATGGATAGGCGAGCCTGTTCATCTCGAATCGTGGTGAGATACACCCTCTTCCAATTACCAGCCATCGTGTTGCTCATTTTAATGCTGATTCTTGTTCAACGATGGGTGAGTCTTCCTGCATGGTTTATTTGGGGCCTCATCGCATTCTGGATTGCGAAAGATGTAGTTCTTTTTCCCTTTACATGGCGCGCCTATGACCGAAGCCATAAGGGGTCTGCAGACTGGATGATAGGGCTACGAGGTATCGCAGAAAATAGATTGGCTCCCTCGGGTTACGTTCATGTCCGCGGTGAGTTATGGCAGGCTGAGGTAGCGCAAAACAGCGGACCCATTGAAAAGGGAGAAAGTGTGAGAATTTATGGAAATCGTGGACTCACTCTGCTCGTGCACCGCGACAATAAAGAAAGGAAGGGGGGACAGGAAAGGTGGTAAAATCCGCCAGAAGGACGGCGGGTAAACCCTCCAAAAACATGACAGGCATGCTTTTAAAAATCGTGTTTTTTGCTTATGATCTGCTATAATGCATACTAATTGAGGGATCAT
>CAZBBQ010000304.1:0-1978 GCA_964489745.1 uncultured Desulfobacteraceae bacterium | reverse complement strand
TCACTTTTTGCAATACGTACTCTATGTAAAGGAGTTAATTCAATCTCTTTCGAACCCCAAATAGATAAAAAAGGAATTGCGTTTCAGAAACAACGAGCACGAAAGCTTAGACAATCTGTATGGTGGCAAAGAAAGATCTCTGCAGGTAGTTGCTATTACTGCGGGCGACGTGTTGATCCAGGGGAATTAACCATGGACCATATTGTACCACTCATCAGAGGTGGAAAAAGCACAAAAGGTAATCTTGTACCTGCGTGTAAGGATTGTAACAATAAAAAGAAGTATCTTTTGCCTATTGAGTGGGATGAGTATCTGAACAGTCTCGCTCAGAAATAATTTTAAATTTTTTAAGAGGTCACAATGAATACAATACTGCGAATCGATATGGCGGAACTCAAAGTCACCATGGAGAATTCTCCTCCAGACTATCAGTTGCTTGGTGGAAGAGGTTTGAGCGCCAGGATATTGAATACAGAGGTTCCAGCAATAACCCATCCCTTGAGCCATGAAAATAAGCTTGTGGTAGCGCCCGGTCTTCTGGCTGGGACTATGGCCCCATCCTTTGGGAGGATTTCTATTGGAGCCAAAAGCCCATTGACAAAAACCATTAAGGAATCGAATGCCGGCGGTACCGTTGCACAGAAGCTCGACCGATTAGGCATCAAGGCAATTATTATCCAGGGAATGCCAAAGGAAAATCAAACATATAGTATCTATATAGACCCTAAAGGAGCCCAGATCATTGCATCCCCTGATTTAAGAGGAAAAATGAATTACGATCTCATTGCCACACTTCAAAATAAATATGGAAAAGACATAGGAGTTATCTCCATTGGGCCTGCAGGAGAGGCAAAAATGGCTGCATCCACCATTGCTATTACGGATCAGGATGGCAGGCCATCTCGTCATGCAGCACGGGGTGGTCTTGGTGCTGTTATGGGATCAAAGGGAATAAAGGCTGTTGTAATCAATGCAAAAGATACCAAATCTATTGAACCTCTCCACAAAGAGAAATTTAAAGAGACAGTAAAGGAACTCATTGAAACCTTAAAACAGGAAAAACGGTCTCAATCATTATCAAAATTTGGAACTCCGCATGTAATCGACTTTCTTAGCCAGTTGGGGAGCATGCCCAGCTGGAATTATCATGGAGGCCCGGTCAAGGGTATAGAAAATATCTATGGTGAAACCATCTCCAAGGTCAATCAAAGCAGAGGGGGAAGGATGCATGGTTGTATGCCCGGTTGTATCGTCAAATGCTCGATAGTCTTCCATGGAGAAGACGGCCAGCATCTCACCTCAGCGCTGGAATATGAAACCCTTGCTATGCTTGGCACCAATTTAGGCATTACAAATCTTGATGCAGTAGCCCAAATGGACAGGATGTGTGACGAGTTAGGTGTTGATACCATCGAGGTGGGAAGCGCCATTGCTCAATTAATGGAGGCCGGGATTATTGAGTTTGGAGATGATCAAAAGGTAATAGGGATATTAAAAGAACTAAGAGAGGGTTCACCTATGGGTACGATTGTAGGGCAGGGCACTGCCTTCACAGCCCAATATCTCGGCCTTAACAGAGTCCCTGTTTCCAAAGGCCAGGCTTTTCCGGCTCATGATCCAAGGGCCTGTAAAGCGGTGGGGGTAACGTATTGTACTTCCCCTATGGGTGCAGATCATACGGCAGGTCTTGATTACAGTGATTCGCTATCAAACGAGGGTCAAGCAAAACGATCTCGCGATGCCCAGATATTGAATGCCACTATTGACTCTGCAGGGTATTGCCTTCTCGCGCTGCCCGCAAAGGGAAAACTTATATACGAGGTGCTTGCAAAACTAATCAATGCCAGGTACGGAAAGAATCTTAAAGAAGAGGATGTAATAAATATTGGCATCAATACCATCAGGGAGGAGCTGGCCTTTAACCGCGCAGCAGGCTGGACTGATGTTCAAAATAGACTGCCTGGATTCATGGAAACTG
>CAZBBQ010000303.1:0-1993 GCA_964489745.1 uncultured Desulfobacteraceae bacterium | reverse complement strand
TATCATTTCTCTTTTTGCAATTACTTTATCTACAATACCATACTCCAGTGCCTCTTGGCCACTCATAAAAAAATCCCTTTCCGAATCAATTGCTATCTTTTTTTTATCTTGGCCTGTGTGCAGGGCAAGGATTTCATTGAGGGCCTTTTTTAGCCTTATTATTTCCTTTGCCTGTATATCTATATCTGTGGCCTGTCCCTGTGCTGCCCCCATAGGCTGATGTATCATTATCCTGGAATGTGGAAGTGCAAACCGTTTTCCTTTGCTACCAGCTGCTAATAATAGGGCGGCCATGCTGCTGGCCTGTCCTGTGCAGATTGCAGCAATATCAGATTTTACATATTGCATAGTGTCATAGATAGCCAGTCCTGCGGTAATTGATCCTCCTGGGGAATTAATATAGAGATTTATATCTTTATCTGGATCTTCAGATTCCAGAAAAAGAAACTGGGCAATGATAATATTTGCCATATCATCAGTAACTTGTTCACCCATAAAGATAATCCTATCCTTTAGAAGGCGTGAGTAAATATCATATGCCCTCTCTCCTCGAGAGGTTTGTTCTACAACCATTGGTATCAGCATTTTATTTTTGCACCTTTCTATCTTTTTGGCTTTCTTCAGATATCTCTTGAACTTCAGAAACTTTAGCACCTTGAACAAGATGATTCAAGATCTTTTCAATTAAAAGCTGATTTCTGAATGAATCCATTAAATTGTTTTTTTCATAGTATTGCTGAAGGATAGTGGAGGTTTGCCCTGTTTGAGCAGCCAATTTCTGAAAACCATCCCTTATATCATTGTCCTCAAGCTTAGTATCTTCCAAATCAGCTATTTTACCTAATATAAGCTCTTCTTTCACTTTTTCCTCAGCAGCTGGTTTTAAATCCTGTCTCATTGTATCTTCTGAAATACCAGTTGACTCGAGTTTAGATCCGGCGCGAAGAAAATTTTGCTTTATAGCAGCCATTGAGTATTCAATTTCGTTTTCGACCATAGCCTGAGGGAGTTCAAAATCTACTTTGGCTGTTATCTTTTTGAGAAGACGCTTTTTTAGCTCGCTGTCTATTCTTTTCTCTTCTTGAAGGGTAATTTCTTTTGTAACCCTCTCCTTAAGATCTGCTAAAGATTTAAATTCTTTGCCAAGGCTCTTCGCAAAATCATCGTTAAGATCAGGTAGATCCTTTTTTTTGATATCCTCAACCCTGATATGAAATGTTACACTTTTATTAGCTAATCTTTTATCACTATAATCTTCACTAAAATCTATGTTTATATCCTTTTTTTCAGTTTTTTTCAGTCCTTTAATGCCTGATTCGATTTCAGGATAAAAATTTTTATCTCCCACATGAACCATAAAATCTTTACCCTCTATTCCTTTAATAGGCTTGTCTTTCCACATGCATTCGTAGTCAATGATTACATAATCCCCTTCTTTTATTTCCCTTTCTTCATTGATGGAGATGAGCTGAGCATGAGCCTCCCTAATCTCTTCAAGTTTTTTATCGGCATTATCTTCAGAAATGTTTAAAATTTCTTTCTCGACAGAGATACCCATATATTCCTTCAGCTCAAAGTCTGGCCGTATCTCCATAAGAATAGTATATTTGAAACTTTTCCCTGGTTGTATTGCCTCATCTTCAATAGAGGGATTTCCTAATGGGAAAAGCTTCGTTTCTTCTATTACTTTAGAGAAAGATTCCTTTATTAAATCATTCTTGACATCAGTCATAATTTCCTGACCATAATACTGCTCGAGTATCCTTCTTGGAGTTTTACCAGGCCTAAAGCCTTTAACTTTAGCCCTTTTTGAAAGCTCATTAAAGGCTTGATTCAGTTTTTTCGTTACTTCTTCTGTCTTAATTTCAACATTAATTTGTCTTTTTACCTGACTTATCTCTTCAATGCTTGTTTCCATAGTTCTTTATCCTAAATCTTAAGTACATGGCTCGCTCAGTCCCTCGATTCATACATTCGATGATGTATTTATTTA
>CAZBBQ010000302.1:0-1995 GCA_964489745.1 uncultured Desulfobacteraceae bacterium | reverse complement strand
TTACTTTTTTTCCTCCGCGCTTTGCTTCTCCGATGTGGGAAGATAAATGGTAAAGGTGGTTCCCTCACCCTTCTTACTCGCCACATTGATACTCCCTCCATGGCTTTTAATAATTCCATAGGCTGTTGCAAGACCTAACCCTGTGCCTCTCTCCCTCTGTTTGGTGGTAAAAAATGGATCAAATATCCTTCGTTGGGTGTCTTCATCCATACCGACTCCGGTGTCTCCAAAAGTGATCTTTACATACCTGCCAGGCTTTATTGTAAATGGCATAATACTTTGTTCATCAATGGTCGCATTTTCTGTTGCAATGGAAAGATCTCCACCTTTGGGCATGGCATGCCAGGCATTAACATAAAGATTTACTATCACCCGCTCAATCTGGCTTTGGTCTATATCTGCCGGCCAAAGATTCTTTTTATATTTTCCACTGATACTGATCTCTTTCCTGATGCGGCCAAAGATACGGTTTTGGGTTTTAATGAGTTTATTCATGTTCGTATGCTTATCCCCATAGTGTTCGCCTTGTGAAAACCGTAAGAGTTGTCTGGTCAGGTCTACCCCACTTCTGATTCCTTGTTCGATACTTTTTAACCTTCCGTAGTCTGGATGATCAGGAGTTTTACCTAAAAGCATAAGAGAAATATTCCCCTGGATACCCATAAACATGTTGTTGCAGTCATGGGCAATACCTCCTGCAAGGGTGGCGAGAAATTCCATTCTTTGGGTCTGGATAAGTTGATCCTCGATGTTCTTTTTTTCCGTGATATCTCGCATAAAACTGAGTATCGCCGGCCTGCCTTCCCAGGCCGTAAGCACGGAGTTAGGTTGCATCCATCGTTCTTTTCCATCTCTGGCAATTGCTCTAAATGTATAGGCAGTAGGGACTTCTTCTCCATTGAGCCTTCGTATGTACCTGTCAAGCACCATGTCTCTATCGTCAGGATGAATGAAATTATTAAGGGGGGTTGTCGCCAATTCTTCTGAACTATACCCCAACATATCTTCCGTTTTGTTATTTGCGAATTTTACCACTCCATCCTGCGCAATGAACGTGGCATCATTGGCGTTTTCCACCAGAAGGCGGTACTTTCCTTCCAGACTCGGTAATTTTTCACCCGCCTTCTCATAGTTTACAATTTCCTTCTCTAAAACCTTGGCCCTTTGATCCAATTCTTCATACGTCGGCTTTTGTGTCATTACAGCATCCTCCTGTTGATAATAAAAAGACCACTCACACGCGGGCCTTTATTATGCATATGTCTCTTGCCAGCTTCATAATGAGCTGTGTTTATCCCTTTTAACCTTATGAAATAACTAGTTGTAAAAGGTTGCTTTTTTCTGTATTCAGATCGGCCAAGAAAAGAGAGGGGATTTGAAGCGGTATATAAACGCATAGCCCTTTTTCCTGGAAAATAGGCTCTTTGAATCAATGCGCAGGGCAGTTATTAATAAATGGAGGTTTGACTTGAATTAATGATCCTTCTCTTCATCGACTAAATCCTCTAATCTATTGAGGATTCCATCCATGGTCGTTTTTTGCTGGTCAGACAATTTATGATAGAACCCTCTTCGTCGCTCTCCATTATTTCTCCGGTCTTTATTCGTTCTCCGCTCAGTCTCACTACGATGTTCAGGCCCCATATAATGCGCATTATTAGGAACTCTGCGTTCGTTGTGCAATCTTTTATCTTTGTTTTTTCTGCGCTCAAAGAAAAACATTGTGCATACCCTCCTTTCGCATCCAAAAAACCATAGCTTCGTGAGCGTGGACACCCAGACTACAATTACAGCCTCTGTGCCAAAATCTGTGCTTGAAAAAAAATTATCAATGACGCACCATGTGGTACGCTATAGACTGGTGATTGAACTATTGTGAGCCGTTCTAGGAAAATTCAGGAGCGCTGTATGATGAAGATGATTTTGTAAGGAAAAAGTATGTAAGACGCACATTCAAAGCAACGTTCACGTGTAAGTTGTTTCAGAATCTACGAG
>CAZBBQ010000301.1:0-2003 GCA_964489745.1 uncultured Desulfobacteraceae bacterium | reverse complement strand
TATTTTGATGGGGATTAGTTTGTTGCTTTATGGTGTAGCTGGGTGGATTATTCATCGCACCACTGTCAACGTTTAGAGCGACGGCAACTGGCAAGCAGGCACGTTTTCTCTTAAATGTTATAGGTCATAAATGATTATTTTATCGGTTCTTCTTGACTTTTGTGGGGACAATCTTGGTTATTTCGCCAGCTTCTATCATTGCATTGATTTTTTCTTTTAGCTTGAACTTCTTGACCTTACCCCGTCCAGAGATCGGGAGCGCATCGAGTATTACAACATACCTGGGGACTGAGGCAGACGAAATTGCACCATAGCAGTAGTCCACGATTTCTTGGGGGTCTATATCATTTCCCTCTAATGGGATGACACCCGCAGCCACAACCTCACCAAGTTCTGGGTCCTTTACCCCTAGTACAGAAACGTCCTCTACTTTGGGGTGAGTAATTATGTGTTCTTCTATGATACGAGGGAAGACATTGAATCCTCCCACTATGACCATATCCTTAGCCCTGCCTGTAATGGAGTAATAGCCAAATTCATCTGCCCTTCCTAAATCACCGGTGTGCAACCAGCCGTCCATTACAGTCATTTTGGTCTCTTCCGGTTGCTTAAAGTATCCGTAGCGCATAACACAGTAGCCCTTGCATACAATTTCACCTTGCTGTCCTAAAGGGAGCAGCTCATGGGACCCTGTATCCAGGATGTGTACATCTATGCCGGGTAGGGGTTTTCCTATGGTGGTCGCCATAGTCTCCGGGCTGTCACTTAAGGAAGTCATAGTGATGACTGGGCTGGCCTCAGTCTGGCCATAGGCAATGAGTATATTGCATTTCATTTCCTCAAGAACACCTCTAACTGTATCTATGGGGCATGGTGCACCTGCCATGATACCAGTTCGGAGAGTATCCAACGAATAATTTCCCTTGCGGAATTCTTGGAGCTCGCGGATAAACATTGTTGGGACCCCGGGGTGTATGGTAATCCCGTACCTGTCGATCATCTTTAGGGCCTTTTTTGGTTCATAATTGAGCATTGGTGTCTGGGCAGCTCCGCGTAACACAGATAGGGTAAGAACCGCTGTGTTGCCGAAGGAGTGGGAATATGGAATGGGTACAAGGATTTTGTCCTCTTCCATGGCATTCAGCTGAGAACCGACATCCCATGCATTTCGGATCATGTTATAGTGGCTCAGGACCACGCCCTTTGGCCTGCCAGTGGTCCCTGAGGTGTAAAGAATAAACTCCATGTCGTGTTCGCCTATCTCTTGAGCGATCTCATTCATTTCTTCATCGCTTATATCGAAGCCATCTTCAACCAATTCCTCCCAGGAGGTGAGCCATTTTCTATCCGCATTGCCGAGAATAACCACAAGCTGTAGACCCCGTAATTTTGCTTTTATTTCCTCTACCATGGCTGGGAAGTCCACCTTAAGCATGGCCTCTGATATAACAAGAGCCCTTGCACCGCTGTGGCGAAGGATATACTCGGCCTCACCAGGCGTATACCAGTAATCAAGAGGCACAACTACCGCGCCGGCTTTGGATATGCCAAACCACGCTACTACCCACTCTGGATGGTTGTGCATCCAAAGGCCTACTCGATCACCTTTCTGTATTCCTCTTGCCACGATTCCTTTGGCAAATAAATCAGAAAGTTCATCCAATTTCTTAAAGGTGATCTTTTTATCTTCCCAGTATATGGCAGTTCGATCTGGCCATCGTTTTGCAGCATATCGTATAACACCTCCCATTGTTCTTTGCTCTAAATCGTGGTACATATAACATATCCTCCTGTGGTAAAACATGGGTTGATTTTTGATAGTTCCAATAAAGCCACAATAAATCCTATTTTTTTAATTGAATTGCAACCTAGTTATGAATCTCGCCTAATCCCCTGGTCAATTGGAAGAGATTTTTATCTGTCTTGTGATCATTCCGACTTTTTCCTATCAGGTATTATAAACACAGGAAATGGAGAATGTCGGAGCACCTTTTCAGCAATAC
>CAZBBQ010000300.1:0-2017 GCA_964489745.1 uncultured Desulfobacteraceae bacterium | reverse complement strand
AAGATATGAAGATAAAAATGAAATGAGCGATGCCATTTATAGAAGTTAAAAATAATAATCAGGTAGACATTTTTTGGGGAAATGGAAATAAAAACTTGAATTTTAATAAAAATTCCTTTAAACTAAGAAGTTGAATTTTTTAACAAAATCTATTTCAGGAGGTTAAACAGTTAATGGGTGAACAACAAGGCGAAACAATAGAAGAAAACAAAGATGGCAATGAAAAAGAAACTAACTTAGAGACAGAAACGTCAACCGAAGAGAGTCTTCCTAATCTTGATAATGACAGTGAGCAAGAAGTAGATTCAGCTGAATTTAATATGGAGGAGATGTATGAACAGAGCCTAAGGCAAATTCAGGAAGGAGAGCTGATTACCGGTGAGATTATCAAGATAGATGAGGAATATGTGTTAGTTGATGTTGGATATAAATCAGAGGGCATAATCCCCATTAGGGAATTTAAAGATGCAGATGGAAACTTAACAGCCAAAGCAGGGGATAAGGTTGACGTTGTATTGGAAAGAAAAGAGAATGATGAGGGTGTCGTAACCCTCTCTATGGAAAGGGCAAAAAAAATAAAAGTATGGGATCAGATCAGAGATATTCAAAACAGCGATGGCACCATTCAGGGAAAAGTTATTCATAGAGTTAAAGGTGGTCTCTCAATAGATGTAGGTCTCCCTGCCTTTTTACCTGGTTCCCAAATTGATCTTCAGCCTATCAGGGATCTTGACTCCTTGGTGGGCAAGGTAATGGACTTAAAAATTCTGAAGTATAACAAAAAGCGAAATAACATAATTGTTTCCCGAAGAGCCCTTCTTGAGGAGGAAAGAGTAAAACACAAGGCGGAAACGCTTTCTCTCATAAAGGAAGGATCAGTATTAAACGGTAAAGTCAAAAATATTACTGACTATGGCCTATTTGTAGATCTTGGTGGTATAGATGGGCTTCTTCACATAACAGATATGTCTTGGGGTAGAGTTTCCCATCCTTCTACAATGTATCAGAGAGGGGATGAAATAACAGTTAAGGTCATTAGCTTTGATAGGGAAAAGGAAAGGGTTTCCCTTGGCATCAAACAACTCAAACCCGATCCTTGGGCCGAGGCAGGCAAGAAATTTGCCGTTGGCGAAAAAGTCACAGGGCGGGTAGTCAACATTACAGATTACGGTGCATTTATAGAAATAGAAGAGGGTGTAGAAGGCTTGATTCATATCTCAGAGATGTCCTGGACAAAAAAAGTAAAGCATCCTTCCCAGCTAGTAAGCATTGGGGATACGATTGAGGCAGTGGTGCTAAACCTGGATACCGAAAACAAAAGGGTATCATTGGGGATCAAACAGATAAAGCCGAATCCTTGGCATGTAATCGAAGAAAAGTATCCAGTAGGTACAATTATTGAGGGCCGGATAAAAAATATTACCGATTTCGGATTATTTATCGGTATTGATGAGGAAATTGATGGACTTGTACATATCTCTGATATCTCTTGGATAAAAAAGATTAAGCATCCTTCTGAACTGTATAAGAAAGGTGATGAAGTTCAAGCGAAGGTACTATCTATTGATAAAGATAGTGAACGTTTCTCATTAGGTATAAAACAATTAACCAAAGACCCTTGGGAAGAGATACCTGAAAAATTTAAGCCCGGAACCAAGGTTACAGGAAAGGTAACTAATATAACCGATTTTGGTATATTTGTTGAGTTAGAAGAAGGCATAGAGGGTCTAATTCATTCATCGGAGATAAGTAAAGCCAAGTCCAAGACATCTCTTGGAAAGTTCCAAATCGATGATGTTATTCAAACCTTAGTAGTCAACGTTTCGCAAGAGGATAAAAAGATCGGCCTCTCCATAAAAAAGCTTCAAGAGAATGAGTACAAAGAAATATATAATAATTATAAGGATGGCACGGAAAAAGAGGTCACTTCCAATTTTGGGATGCTTATTAAAGAGAAAATAGAGGCAAATGCCGACTTAAATTTTCAAAAAGAAGAAGATGATTCAGAGGATCAAGA
>CAZBBQ010000299.1:0-2036 GCA_964489745.1 uncultured Desulfobacteraceae bacterium | reverse complement strand
TTATTCGCCTTAAAGGCCTTCATAAGCCTTGTCTTTTTTACCCATTCGAGCACATACACGCGGTATTTGCGTATGCCCTGGTTGGAGAGAAGATAGAGCGGGATAAAAAAGACCAGGGAGAAAAGAAAGCTTCCGATTACTATTGAGTTGTTGAATTTGGCAAGCCGAAAGATCGTGATAGCGTAGAGGGACGCCCAGAGCCCTTCGAGGCCCTTTGAAGTTAATACCGCGAGACCGATCAGGTTGAAGAGGGGATCCAGGATATATGCAAAGCCGGAAAAGAATAGCCACCCCAGAATACATGCTGAAAGGTTCACCCTGACCACGAGCATGAGCAGGATAACCACAAGATTATGAAGGCTCATCAGGGGGGTGAGGCCCAGGATCATAGCCAGGGAGAAGGCCAGGCTGATCTGACCCGGTTCGGTCTCAGAGTTTAAGACCTTGAGAAATTTTGCGATCATCTTGATCATATGACACCTCCCTTGCCAAGGTTACCATTACTATTGTACAGTTTACCAGCGGTAAGAAAAATGCTTATTACCCTATAAGACTACAGTGTTTTTCCTTTGGAGTCAAAAAGAATTTAAAGGATTTAGATGGAACCGGTATGCTAAAATAATGGATGAAAGGTCTCGATGTTGATAAAATCAAGGAGATTAGCAACAATGGCTTACAAGTGACATCAATTTTTGATCTCTGAATTGTTTTTTTCAGGCTGAAATAACAAGACAATCAGGTTTGGGGAAAATCAATGTCGGATTTTTGGTATCTGTGCATCCTTGACATATCTGCTTTTCTTTTATAGATTTTTACAAATGTAAAACAATGATCATGTTTCCTCACACCTAAAAAACAGGAGGATTTAATGAATATTAACACAAATGATTTTAAGGACATCGACCCAGGTGATCGTGTACTTATGGGACCTGGACCAAGTAATGTTTCCGCACGGGTGTTACAGGCCATGTCAGCTCCATGCATTGGCCATTTAGATCCCTATTTTTTATTGATAATGGATGAAACGCAACGTTTGCTTAAATACCTATTCCAAACAGAAAATCCATTTACCATACCAGTTTCCGGCACAGGCAGCGCAGGAATGGAAACCTGTTTCGTCAACTTGATAGAGCCAGGAGATGAAGTAGTGGTCTGCATAAATGGTGTATTTGGCATGCGAATGGCTGATATTGTGAAGCGCCTGGATGGTAAGCTTATTCAGGTTGACGGCAAATGGGGAAGAGCAATAGATCCTGAGGTAGTACGAACGGCAATCCGAGGAAAAAATCCAAAAATTATTGCTTTGGTACATGCTGAAACATCCACAGGGGTCTGTCAACCCCTTAAAGACATTGCACACATTGCGCATGAAGCAGGTGCGCTTTTTCTTGTGGATATGGTTACCTCGCTTGGGGGCGTGGAAGTAGCTGTTGATAGCATGGAAATTGATGTAGCATACAGCGGAACACAAAAATGCATATCTTGCCCTCCCGGCCTATCTCCCGTCACATTCGGCCCTGCCGCCATAAATGCCCTTGAAAGCCGCAAAAGCCCGATAGTGAGCTGGTATCTCGATATGAGCATGGTTCGTAGCTACTGGGGTTCTGAGAGGAAATATCACCACACCGCACCCATCAATATGATCTATGCACTCCGTGAAGCATTGCGCATCATTGCAGAGGAGGGACTTGAGGCACGTTTTGCCCGGCATCAATTGAACCATAGGGCACTTGTGGCAGGCATAGAGGCAATGGGTCTTTCTATGTTTGTTCCCGAACCTGAACGTCTGCCAAGCCTAAATGCTGTTCGTATTCCTGAGGGCGTCAATGATATAAAAGTGCGGAAAGCGCTCCTCACTGATTTTGGAATAGAGATAGGTGGCGGCTTAGGCGATCTTCAAGGAAAAATCTGGCGCGTTGGACTGATGGGGCATTCTTCCATAAGGAAAAATGTCTTTTTGTTCCTCTCTGTCCTGGAGACAGTGCTGAATGCTGAAGGTGTTAAGACAAAGCCCGGAGCCCTTGAGGCAGTGTCAG
>CAZBBQ010000298.1:0-2043 GCA_964489745.1 uncultured Desulfobacteraceae bacterium | reverse complement strand
CAAACCTATGTCATGTGGATCAGGCGATTCATCCTTTTTTATAAAAAGCGCCACCCATCAGAGATGGGCGAACAGGAGATAAGCGAGTTTTTGACCCATCTCGCGGTTAAAAGGAGGGTGGCTTCATCAGCTCAAAACCAGGCCCTGAAAGCTATTGTGTTTTTGTATAGAGAAATCCTGAAACGAGACCTTGGAGAAATTCGAGATATTCAATGGGCAAAGCAGCCTGCCAGGCTTCCTGTGGTTTTTACCAGGGATGAGGCAAAGGCAGTGCTGGATCATATGGAGGGAACCAAGTGGCTCATGGCAAGCCTTCTGTATGGTTCTGGCCTCAGGTTGATGGAATGTCTTCGGTTGCGGGTAAAAGATGTTGACTTTACCTACCGGCAGATTATTGTTCGGGATGCCAAGGGCAATCAGGACCGCGTGACGATCCTGCCCGCATTACTCATTGAACCGCTCAAGATCCACCTCAAAAGGGTTCGCACACTCCATGAAAAAGATTTAGAGGATGGCTTTGGCGAGGCATACCTTCCCTATGCGCTTGAGAGAAAATACCGCAATGCAAACCGGCAGTGGGGGTGGCAGTATGTATTCCCGTCATCAAGGAGATCGAAAGACCCCAGAACAGGTGTGATCCGCCGGCATCATATCGCCGAAACCGTGCTTCAACGAGCTGTCAGGATAGCGGTTCGGGCATCGGGTATGGTAAAGCCCGGCTCCTGCCAGACATTTCGCCATAGTTTTGCTACCCATCTGTTGGAGGATGGCTATGATATCCGCACGGTGCAGGAATTACTTGGCCACAAGGATGTATCCACCACCATGATCTACACCCATGTCATACAAAAGGGAGGAAAGGGCGTTCGAAGCCCGCTGGATACCATGTAGAGCGTTGCTTGTAATTAAAGGGGACTATAGGATATCCCTGTTTCAATGCGCTGTGTACAGAAAAAAATCATTTGATAATACTTGACATGCATATCTTACCTCAATTAAAGAAGACTAGTACACATTGAATGGATACGCTATGGATACATTTTTTAAACGGATACAGTCGAAAACTCGTTTGTTTAACCCGCTCAAGGACTTCTCTTTAGATGAAATTCCCTTTGAGATACGCTATGACCCCTTAACAGGGGAAACAGGACGGGTCTTTGATACACCATACAGGCCTCCTGATAGCCCTGATATAGCTGGGATAATTCAACGATCCAGAGAGATGTTCTGCCCTTTTTGTCCTGATGTATTAGAGAAATCAACCCCTTTATTCCCTACGGAGCTTATTCCTGATGGAAGGATCAAGCACGGAGATGCTACCCTTATACCAAACCTTATTCCCTTTGATACCTATGCAGGGGTATCGATTCTATCCAGGGAACACTATATTGGGATAGAGGATTTAACACCGGAGGTAATGAGTGATGCCTTTTCTGCTGCCCTGTTATTTATCCAAAGGGTGGTTGAATTTGATCCTCGGGTACAATTCTTTACTATCAACTGGAATTATATGCCTCCATCCGGATCAAGCCTGGTTCATCCACATCTTCAGGTGAATTGCGGGTATGTTCCCACGAATCATCAAAGGATGCAGATCGAGGGGTGCAAAAGATACCGTAAGAAAAACGGAAAAAGCTTCTGGCAGGATTTTATCAAAGCAGAAAAGGAGTGCAAAGAGCGCTACATTGCTGAGATAGGATCTACCTTTTGGGCCCTGAGCTTTGTTCCACAGAGTTTTCTGCCAGATGTCTGCTGCATCTTTCCAGATTACTCCTCAGTCATTCAATTATCAAAAGTCGATATTGCCAGCTTTCTTCAGGGCCTTTCAAGGGTTTTACGATACTTTGGCCAGGAAAATATTCATGCCTTTAATATGGCAATCTTTTCTGTAAAGGAAGATAAAGACTTTCGAATTAATGCCAGGATACTTCCCCGACTTCTTACCCGTCCCATTGGTAATAGTGACCGGGCCTATCCCTATACGCTTCATAAGGAACCATACACCGTTAAACCTCCGGAATCTCTTTGTTTAAAGCTGAAAGA
>CAZBBQ010000297.1:0-2044 GCA_964489745.1 uncultured Desulfobacteraceae bacterium | reverse complement strand
AAAAACCCTGTAAAATTTACCCTTGCAAATTTACTTTTGGTTATTTATACTTATCAGAAAATGGAAGGAGGATAAACTATTATGAAAAAACGGATTTTGTTGTTGGGTGCAGTTATTTTATCTATAGTATTATTCACTGGCGTAGGTATCCTGGTAGCAACAGATTGCCCAGATGAAATTAGTATAAAGTCAGATGCATTTACAAAGTACAAAAAAGGTTCCGTCAAATTTTCTCATACAAAACATCACGCAGATTATAAGATTGCCTGCACAGAATGTCATCATGTGTATAAAGAAGGGAAGAATGTCTATAAAGAGAAAGGTCCAGTTCAAAAGTGTTCAGAGTGCCATGATGCCTTAAAATCTCAAGGCAAGGTAAAGAAATTAATGCTGGCTTATCATAAAAATTGTCAAGGGTGTCATAAACAATTGGCAAAGGCTGGCAAGAAAACCGGACCCACAAGGAAATGTAACGGCTGCCATGAAAAGAAAAAATAAGTTCGGTTAAATTTGAAAAGGGCAGTATACCATATGCAGAAAAGCGGATAACCGGTTAATCACGTTTCATATACATCCTTCCAATAGGTAATCTAACAGGCAAAAAAAGCCACTCTTAAATGTGTATTTAAGAGTGGCTTTTTTAAATCTTTCAAATCTACTCGTCAACTTCTGTTACGGTAATAGCATCAGATTCGCAGACCTCTATACAACTTTCACAGCCAATGCACTCCTCTGCATTCACAGGAGCTGACTTTTCATCCTTCATTTCAAAAACATCTGATGGACACACATCAACACATTCTTCACAACCTACACATTTTTCCACATCAACCTCTACCTTATACATACCTTATCCTCCTTATGTAAAATTATTTTGAGTGTTTGATATTCACATGTAGCCGAGCTAAATCTCATTTTTTAGCAGGCTATGTAACAAAGCAATATACAGGTGTCAAGGAAAAATCTAAAATTAGTTACTGAAATTTTATATAGAGCTTTCTTGATCGAGGTCCATCAAACTCACAAAAGAAAATCCCCTGCCATGTACCCAATTTTAGATGGCCGGATTCAACAAAAACCATTACTGAATTCCCTAGCAAACTACTTTTAATATGAGCAGCAGAGTTTCCTTCCAGATGCCTATAAGATCCTTCCCAGGGGATAAGTTTATTAAGCATTGCCTGGATATCTGTTGCAACACTTGGATCAGCACTCTCATTAATTGTTATTCCGGCTGTAGTATGTGGTACAAAGAGAAAGCACACCCCATCTTTTAGCCCTGATCTTTTCAATTCCTCCTCTACCTTGGAGGTAATGTCTATCATTTCAGATCGGTCTCTTGTATTGATAGACAGTGTTGAAATCATGAAATATCCCCTCCTATATAGTATCCTCTTTTTCCTCTACTACAACATGGTCATGAGATCCATTTTCCTTTAAATAGACATTAACAGTATCGTTCCCAGAGGTCTGCCATTCCTTAGCTACATAATTAGCCATTATGGGTAGTTCCCTT
Organism: uncultured Desulfobacteraceae bacterium; assembly: GCA_964489745.1. Classification (GTDB taxonomy): domain Bacteria; phylum Desulfobacterota; class DSM-4660; order Desulfatiglandales; family B25-G16; genus B33-G16. Next base: position 528 of record CAZBBQ010000297.1, on the reverse strand, counting down.
TGTTTCTCTCCTCTGTCTATTAATACAGCCAGTTCAATCTTTTTCGGCCTACCAAAATCTATCAGTGCATCCATTGCTGCTCTTATTGTCCTGCCTGTATACAACACATCGTCTACTAAAATAATCATTTTATCGTCTATGGAAAAGTCAATATGTGTGCTTCCCAATTTTGGGTTGGGGCCTATCCTCGTCCAATCATCACGATATAAATTAATATCCAGCACACCGGTTGGAGGTTTCTTCTCATCTTTTTTAGAGAGCTCATTTTGTAGACGATAAGCCAAAAAAGCTCCTCCGGTTCTAATTCCAATTAAAACAATATCTTTCAAAGATGTGTGCTTAGAAATTATCTCTTGCGCAATTCTTTTCAGGGCTTGCTTTATATCTTTTTCATCAAGAATAACTTTTCTGGTTTTTTTTAGGTTCATCGCTATTGTTTTAATTTAAAGAGATAATTTTTATATCAGATAATTATTAAAGGTCAAATATTTTTATTCGCATTGTTTACTTTTCGCTCTGAATTTGAAA
>CAZBBQ010000296.1:0-2067 GCA_964489745.1 uncultured Desulfobacteraceae bacterium | reverse complement strand
CCGCAATCCTGACATATCGGAGCCTTCTCTTCTCGAGCAATCCTGGCATTCTCTTTCAGTTCCTTAAGGACCTCTATTCCTGTTGCTGACTCCTCAGCCTCGATTGCCTTGTCAAAGGCATGAAGAACATCGTTACCAAGGTTATAATTTGCATCTATGCATAAATCTCTGACTACTTCGATGATCTTCCTGTTAGAGATTTCTCTGATCATGATCTTATCTCCTGAGCTTAATCTGGACACTTATTTTCACAGATAGCCGCAGATAACTCATTTCTCAAGATATTTAAAATCCTGATAACCTGCGTAGATCTGTATCAAAAAAGAAAATTCCTGTGATTTTAATTATTCTTAGCTCTTTTGGGTCTAAACCGGAATATTCCCGTGTTTCTTGGCTGGTCTTGATTCCCTTTTTGTAGTTAGTATCTTTAAGGCATCGATAATTCGAGGTCGCGTATCCCGTGGTAAAATAATTGCATCTACAAATCCTCTGGAGGCAGCGATATATGGATTAGAGAAAAGATTGCGATACTCGGTAATCTTCTCTTCCTTTGTTGCCTCTGGATCAGATGATGCCATAATTTCCCTACGATGAATAATTTCAGCCGCACCCTCAGCACCCATGACAGCGATCTCTGCAGTAGGCCATGCCAACACATAGTCACTACCCAAATGCTTACTGCACATAGCGAGATATGATCCCCCATAATCTTTTCTTGTTATCACGGTTATCTTTGGCACAGTAGCTTCGCTGTAGCACCATAGAAGCTTGGCGCCATGCCGTATAATGCCTCCCCATTCCTGGTTACTTCCTGGTAGATAGCCGGGCACATCCACTAAAGTAAGGAGGGGAATATTAAAGGCATCACAGAATCTGATGAACCTTGTTGCCTTATCTGAGGCATTTACATCAAGACAACCCGCTAGAAATTTTGGTTGATTTGCAATGATCCCCACTGTTTTTCCATTGAACCTGGCAAAACAGATAACCATATTTTTAGCATAGTACTCATGAGGTTCAATAATCTGACCTTTATCCACGATGGAGTGAATAATATCTTTCATATCATAATAGGTCTTTGGATTATCTGGGATAATTTTATCAAGCATTGGATCCGTCCGATTAGGGTCGTCTCCTAATTCTACCACCGGAGGATCTTCCATATTATTTGATGGTAAATAGCCCAGCATCTCTCTAATCCTTTCTATGCATTGAGCGTCGCTATCGCATGCAAAATGGGCCACCCCGCTTTTTGTGTTGTGGGTCATTGCTCCACCCAAATCCTCAGGGCTTATTTCCTCGCCAATAGTTGCCTTGATTACTGCTGGACCGGTAATAAACATATAACTGCTTTTCTTTGTCATAAATATCCAGTCGGTCATAGCCGGAGAATACACGGCTCCTCCAGCTGTGGGTCCCATAATAGCTGAGATCTGAGGAATCACTCCAGAGGCACAGGAATTTCTGAAAAATATTTCACCATAGCCAGAAAGGGAATCCACGCCTTCCTGTATTCTAGCCCCTCCTGAATCATTAAAACCAACGATAGGTGCTCCAGTCTTAAGAGCTAAGTCCATAACCTTACATATTTTTTTGGCATGCATCTCTCCCAATGTACCGGCTACAGAGGTGAAATCCTGAGAATATGCATACACTAATCTCCCATTTACAGTACCGTGGCCAGTAACTACACCGTCTCCAGGAATGAATGTTTCAGACATATCAAAGTGAGTGCAACGATGTCTGACAAACATATCAAGTTCCCGAAAACTTTTAGGATCAAAGAGGAGATCAAGTCTTTCCCTTGCGGTCAGTTTCCCCTTATCATGTTGCTTCTCAATCCCTTTGGCTCCCCCCATGGCGAGCTCTTTTTCTTCCCTTTTTATTAACTCTTTAAGTTTATTTTCAGTAGTACCCATGAGGGCCCCTTTCCGTAAAAGCTAAATTAGTATCTCTATGATAGAAGAAAATTTATTCATAAAATTTAGTTTATATTGTAAATATTTCTTAGCATTTTATCTAATCACCCCGCCATTCTGGCTATCTCTGAGAAGCCTTGAGGATCAC
>CAZBBQ010000295.1:0-2070 GCA_964489745.1 uncultured Desulfobacteraceae bacterium | reverse complement strand
TTCAGTATGAAATATATAGTAGAGCTTGGTGGTATCCTTGTTGTGGGGTTTGGGGCAGTTCAAAGCCTTTATAAAACATTCAAGGCCCCAGTACGATATTACATACCTACGGGGCAAGCATGACCCAATTTAAGTTCAGGGATGATTAATCTATTTTTTGACATAGATTGTGCGTATAGTGGTAAAAAATTACCTATACTGTGTAATTTATTACACATTGTAGTAAAAATGTATACGATTTCGCGCTATCCTGTACATGAACACGTGATTTGAAATTACTGTATTAAGCTGTAATATCAATAAATTAGACATTATCAATACTATATGGTACTATATGGCACAGGTTTTGTATAAATTAATTTAGATATCGTTGCACATGACAGTAAAAAATTTTGATACTAAAGAAACCCAGAGAGCCCAATCGAAAGGTTCACAGCATATGGCGAGATCGCACAGTGGAGAGGAACTGCTCGGATTTACCCCTTTTCTAAAAGGAAGCGATGCCCTATTGGATAAAATGGGGAAAGCTCGATTTCCTTCTTATCAAGCAGCCCTATTTGCACATGATTGTATCGCGGTTATGGTGGCTTTTGGATTTAGTGTGTGGATAAATGGATTGACCTCTTTTCTATTTGAGAATTCAATCCACTCTGTAAGTCTTTTTATTTTAGTCCTTTTAGTTATTGCTTTTTTCCCAACATACAATCTGTATAGCTACCACTTTATATTTTCGAGTAAAAATCATCTGGTAAACCTTATTAAATCATTCTGTTGGAGCTTCTTGACCCTTGGCATTATTGTCTTTCTGTATACGTATCCATATTTACTGAAGGGGCGTTATGTAGTGCTATTACTTTTTTTGGCTGCTTTGGGTCTTTTGCTTCTCAGCAGATTTTTCTGGAATCATATGTTATATCTTCTCAAATCGGTGGGAATGAGCTTTTTGGCCGTTGGAATAATTGGGCTGATAATCCCAGAGGAGAGACCGATTATTGTTGAACAGTGGGCTGTTATTCCCATCGGCTTTGCACTGTCAGTCGGTATTGTGCTGGTAAGTAGAAGTTTATTGGTTCATGTTGTTTTCAATGACTGGATGCGTCGTCATTTCAGACAGCAAGTGGCAATTGTTGGATCGGATAAAGAGGCACAAAGGATAACACGGCATATTATAGACCAAAATGCCCCTTTTTGGGTCACTGGTTTTGTAGGAGACAAAGAGGTTAATAAGATTAAGACACCTGTATCTAAAGATCGGTTGGGTGAGCTTAAAGAGTTACCACTAATTGTGAAACAAAAAAAAATTGATGAAATAATAGTTACCGATGAGAATATTGATAAACGGACACTTATTTCTCTACTGGATTATTGTACTTCGGAAGGCCTTACTGTGTGGTTCTCACCAAAGTTGATGCCTATTATTGATTTGAAATTGTATATAGATATTTTTTGCGGCCTTCAAATGATACGATTGTGCTCGCAGAAAAACAGTTATATTTTTAGCAAGATTAAACATGGATTGGATGCCCTTATAGTATTACCGGTGTTTGTGTTGCTGCTTCCACTTTTTTTTATGCTCAGTATTGCAATAAAGCTAAACTCCCGCGGACCGGTGTTTTACCGTGCTGAGGCCATGGGAAGAAACGGTACGCCATTTAGTATGTATAAATTCAGAAGCATGCAGGTGGATACCGGCAATGGAATCCACAAAGAGTATGTAACGAAATTAATTAACGGCCAGATTAAAAAAGACAGTGGAAAAGGTGGTGTGTTTAAGATAACGGACGACCAAAGAGTTACCCCAATTGGAAAATTACTCAGAAAATTGAGCTTGGATGAACTACCCCAGCTTATTAATGTGTTAAAAGGTGAGATGAGTCTTGTAGGTCCAAGACCTTGCCTCCCTTATGAGTATGAGGCATACAAAGACTGGCATAAAAAGCGTCTGTCTATCCGTCCCGGGATCACGGGTGTATGGCAGGTAACAGGAAGAAGTGCAGTCTCTTTTGAAGATATGGTACTTCTTGATCTCTACTACATTTATAATAGAAATATACTGATGGATATAAATAT
>CAZBBQ010000294.1:0-2077 GCA_964489745.1 uncultured Desulfobacteraceae bacterium | reverse complement strand
ACTGAGCTACCGGGGAAAATATTTATAAGATGTAACAAAATGTTATTTGAACGTCAATCAAAATATCCTTTTTCATAATGGAGACATTTTTATTATGCTACCACACTAAAAAAACAGTCTCTTGACACAGAAGACAGTTACCTTTAAGTTAGCATCAGGGTAAGGAAAAAAGAGAGGAGATAATGAAGCAGATTATTCTTGGCACAGCAGGCCATATAGACCATGGTAAAACCGCTCTTATTAAGGCCTTGACAGGTATCGATACAGACAGGCTCAAGGAAGAGAAAGAGAGGGGTATAACCATTGAATTAGGCTTCGCCCATCTTACGTTACAAAGCGGGCTCACTCTTGGCATTGTGGATGTACCTGGCCATGAAAAGTTCGTTAAAAATATGGCTGCAGGTGCAACCGGCATTGATTTAGTAGCCCTTATCATTGCAGCAGACGAAGGTGTTATGCCTCAGACAAGAGAACACCTTGAAATCTGCTCTCTCCTTGATATCAAACATGGCCTGGTAATAATAACGAAAATAGATATGGTGGATAAAGAATGGCTCAACCTTGTGAGAGATGATATTTCCACATTTCTTGCCGGCAGCTTTTTGCAAGACTCCCTTATGGTGGAAGTCTCCTCAAAAACTGGGGAAGGCATTAAAGAGCTTATAAAAATACTCGGTGAATATACAGAAAAAGTTCCTGAAAGAGACTCTGGAAATTTCTTCAGACTTCCTATAGACAGGGTTTTTACCATGAGGGGTTTTGGGACGGTTATCACCGGTACAACAATATCGGGACATATAAAGACAGGCAGCGAAGTAACCATTTATCCAAAAAGAATAAAAGGTAAGATAAGAGGAATCCAGGTACATAATCAGGATGTGCCATCAGTCAGGTCAGGGCTAAGAACTGCGATAAACCTTCAGGGGATTGAAAAAGAGGTTTTTGCGAGGGGAGATGTAGTTGCTGAAAAGGATTCTCTTACCCCAACATATATGATAGACGCTCGCTTGAAATATCTGGAAAGTAACCCGAAAAAACTACAAAACAGGACAAAGGTGAGGTTTCATTGCGCTACCTCTGAGATAATTGCTACGGTCATTCTCCTGGATAGAAATGAGCTATCTCCCGGGGATACATGTTTTGTACAATTTCGTTTGGAAAGACCTATAGTCGTTCTTAAAAAGGATCGATTTGTCATCAGGAGCTACTCACCAATACGAACTATTGGTGGTGGTTATGTTTTGAATCCTCTTCCGTCAAAGAAAAAGAGGTTTTCAAAGAATGCGTTACAGGAGCTCACTATTTTAAATGAGGGTTCTGATGAGGAAATTGCTGAGCAATTTATAAAAAACAGTCGACTTCAGGGCGTAAGCAAAACCGAGCTTTCTTTTCTTGCCAATCTTACTAAAAAAGACCTTGATACAATAATTACACTATTGCTTTCAAAGAGGGTTATTTTTCAGGCTGACATAGAAAATGATATATTTATCCATGCTACATTTTACAACAAGGCGAAAGAAGATACAGTAGCCATTCTTAGTGATTACCATAGGCGTTTTCCCTTAAAAGAGGGGTTGGCCAAAGAGGAATTGAGATCCAAGATAACGGGTAACGTAAAGGAGAAATCCTTTAATCAGCTCCTTACTACCCTGATTCAAGATGGTGCCATTGTAAGGAATAAGGATATCATCAGGCTCAAAGATCATACGGTTACGCTCCTTCAGGATCAAGAAACGGTGCGCAATCAGATCGAGCAAATCTATCTCAAAGAGGGACTTGAGCCACCATATTTTAACAATCTGGATCCAGATATAATACAAAAAGGGGGGAAAGATCTGCTGGAAATCATGGTCAAGGATGGAACCCTTATTAAGGTAAAGGAAGATCTTTATTTCCATAAAAAGCCAATAGAAGAACTCAAGAAAAAACTTGTCGGTTTTATACAAGAGAAAGGTGAAATAACAACACCAGAATTAAAGAACGTAACTGGGGTTTCAAGGAAATACACTATCCCTCTCATAGAATACTTTGATAAAACCCAGCTAACAGTAAGGATAGGAGACAAAAGAATCCTCAG
>CAZBBQ010000293.1:0-2085 GCA_964489745.1 uncultured Desulfobacteraceae bacterium | reverse complement strand
AAGGTGAGGATCTGTTTTACAAGGTCTTTTGCACGGTCCCCTGCCTTGAGCAATTTATTCATATTGGATCGGGCACGGCTGTCTTCAGGTAAATTACCTATTGCCAGCTCGGTGTAGCCAATGATGACCGATAGGATATTGTTAAAGTCATGGGCAATGCCACCGGCAAGGGTTCCGATGGCTTCCATCTTTTGTGATTGCTGGAGTTGGGATTCAAGTCTCTTTTTTTCTTCCTCGGCCTGGAGGCGTTCAGATATATCACGGACAATACCATGAAATCCGACCGGCTGGCTTTGATCATTGCTCATAAGGGAAGCAGACAGCTCAACCACCCTTTTCATTCCATCTTTTCTGATGATTTCATAATTTGTTATTCTTGCAATATTACCGGTTCGGTATACCTGGCTAAAATCATGATATATTTTTTTGGCAGTTTCCGGTGTAGTGTAGTGCTGGTTGTTCATACCCAATAATTCATGGCGTGGATACCCAAAGATTTTACACAGTGAATCATTTAAAAATGTAAAATTCCCTGCAAGGTCAACCTCGAAGTAGCCCTCTTCAATGGTTTCAAGTATTGCTTGATACTTCTCGTCGCTCCCTTGTAGTGCCTTCTCAGCCTGTTTGCGTTCGATAATCTCCTGATGAAGTTGATCTTTGATTGTAGCCAGGGCCACTATCCTTTCTTGAAGATTCTCTTTCTGGTTCACTACCTGTGAGTGCAGCTGGATATTTTCTACAGCAAAGCCAATTTCGGCACTCATTATGGAACAAATGTGCTCATCATTTGAGTCAAAGACCTGCCCTGTTTTCTTATGGGAAAGATTTAAAATTGCTATCAAATTATCTCTTACCAAAACCGGCATGCTGAGAAATGATGGCGGTCCGTATTGAGGATCGTTTGGCTTTTTGGTTCTTGAATCTGTTGCAATGTCTTGAACGAGGAGGGATTTTTTGTCGAATACAACACGTTGTGCCAATGATTCATTGATATTTATGTAAGAGTTCTTTTTTGGTCCAGATTTCAATCCCCTTGATGTTATAACACGAAAGCGCTTTGTTTCGGATTCAACTATATATACTGACCCTACCTGTGCTTGAGATACAGCCATGGCCTTTTCCATAAGAGTATCCAGCATATCGTCGATATGTACCATTTTGCCGACGATTCCGGCGAGTTCTTTGATGGCAAATAACTCATATACCCTGTGTTGTAGCTCCCTGTTCGTATCTCCAAACTTCTCAATAAGATTGTTAAGAGAAACGGTCATCTCGTGGAGTTCGGTGGTATCTTTTTGCATGTCTATTACACGCATATCACCGTCTTTCGCCAACTTAATCGAGATGGCCAGTGTGGAGAATCTGTCGAAAATTTGGCGAAGGATAATCAAGCCGGCTAAAATAAGGGCAAGGGTAAAGGCAAAGATAAGCATCTGAGAGGATTTCAAAGAGAAATCATTTCTATAAAAGATATAGTAGAGGACACAAACAGGAAGAACAAAAACCAGAGATTCAATAATGAAAAGATTGTGTCGAAGTCCGTTTTCCTTGAAATGTACGCTTCTTTTAAGAAATGATATCATGCCGTCTCACTTTGAGTTAGTAGTAGATGAATGTTCCTGATTCCTGATGTATGAGTAGGCCCTTTCAGTATCGTTATACAATTACGCTCCGTGCAGTGCTCGCCGCCTTTGAATTTTCAATAGAATACCCTCGAAATTTCTATCATTTCATGAGGAAGAATATATTTTTAAAAGCAATTGTCATGCCACCCATAACTTATTGAAATTATGATATTATTTATATAGTAGGGGTATAACGTGCTCCTTCCTTTGTGCAGAAGTGCACATTTTTATGTGCATTCAGGTATTAATTTAAAATTATTTTATTGAGAAATAGATATCAAAAGCGAGAGCTTACAATAATGGGCGGAAAAGGAGGGGATAAATATACTGTATAGGAAATTCCTTTTTGGACACAGACCTGCCCGCCAATGCCTTTCTGAGCAGAATTCTTCAGATAACTTAGATAGTAAAAAAGTGATCCAGCAGAAAATATTAGTTATAATGGCGTTAGCAGGCGGGT
>CAZBBQ010000292.1:0-2096 GCA_964489745.1 uncultured Desulfobacteraceae bacterium | reverse complement strand
TGCATGACAGGAAAGAGAAGATTCCTTGCTGATGTGGGCATAAAAGACTTACCGTTTCCCATGAGGGTAATCTCTCGGGTCGATCCGGATGGACAGCACACGATTGCAAATATTTCTGTCTCCGCCCGTATCATGCGTGAGTTTGAGGCCCGGTGGATCAATAAATTCATCCAGATTATCCATCAGCACAAAGACAAGATAGGAACGAAAACACTGAGTGTAAATATCTTGGATTATCTCAAAGATCTTGAAGCCACCGCGGTGAAGATCGACTTTACCTACCCGTATTTCATTGAAAAATTGACACCCATATCCAAGGAAAAGTGTCTCGTGAGGTATCTCTGCACGTATGCGTCAAGGGCCTTTTCCATGACCGAAAGGGCAAAGATACGCTTTAAAATGGAAATACCCGTTATTACCACCTACCCCGGATCAGATCCCGATAAACCAGGAGGGCTCTTTGGCCAATTAAGCGTCATGGAGGTTGAAGCTGAATCAAGGAGGGATATTTATCCGGAAGACCTCGTTGAGATGGTAGATAGGCACGCATTGATGCCCATTTATTCTTTCTTAACGGAAGAGGACCAAACCTACGTCATTCAGAAGGTTCATTCCGAAGAAAAAACCAGCGTGATGGTGACCGACGAGATAAAGAATGAACTATCAAAAAATCCCGAAATCGACTGGTATTCGGTCCACTCTTCTAACTACGGCATGCTTCATTCATACAGTACGATTGTAGGAACCGAGAAGACTATGTGGGTTCCGTCCAGCGAATTCGAGGATGAGGTGACATAACCATAGAATCGATTTTGAGCAAGGGAACTTTTAAGCGGAAAGCCGGTTACTCACTTATTTAAGAATAGAATTGGACGAAGAGACAATAGGCAGTAATTCTCTCAGATAATTTATTGTATAATCCGGTTCAGGGTGAGGAGGGATTATACGGGTAGCATCATGAACAATCAAAGCGGTCTTTGCACCTGCAGCATGTCCTGCCATAATATCAAGAGAAAAGTCTCCAACCAATAGTAACTCCTCCGGCACAATGCCCATCTTCTGTGCTGCAATTACCACACCAGCAGGGTCAGGTTTTGGTGTACCATCATCCCTCGTAAGAATAATAGCAAAAGCATCTACCGTGACATGATCAAAGTTCTTAAGGGCAAGCAATACTGCATTAAGAGAATTTCTGGTAATAATACCTAAAGGTAAGTCTTTCTTTTTAAGCTCCCTTATTACACTCTCTGCATCCTGGGCTGGAAAAGATATCCTCGCAGCTTTCTCCTCATGCCTATCTAAAAGGCTATAGGCCTTTTGCTGCTCATTGTTATCAAGGGATTCGATGAATTCAAGGATTGGCACATCAGGGGGACACTCCAACAATGCCTTAAGCTTAAGAAAATCTATTGCCCCTGGGACAGTAAGGGTCCCATCAAAATCAAACAGGATACCTTTGGTGCACATTAAATTCTCCCTTTACAGATCATGACCTTTGACCTGCCAGTGGGGGTATAAATTTTTTCAACGGATTGAAAGTATCTCATCAAAAGCTCTCTTTCATGCCTTACAATCTCAAGGGCCTTCTTGGGACCCATGGACAGTAATCGAAGATAAAAAAGCATTCTAATAAAAAGCTTCTTGGGAATATCGTGTTCCATCATAAGAAAAGGCCTGCCAGGCTTTAGAGCCCTTCCTATCTCCTGCAAGCAATTATCCTGTGTTTTCCCCTTCAGCTCATAAAAGGCATGGGAACAGGTTACCGCGTTAAAGACCTCTTTCTTGAATGGCAAATGCGCTACATCAGCCAATACCAAGAAGATACTCCCATGATTGGCTATCTTTGATCTCCCCGCCTTTAGCATGCCAATGGAAAAATCCACTCCTACTACGAAACCTTGTGCTTGAACCTTTTCTCTTAGAGGAATAAGGGTCGATCCTGTGCCAGTACAGATGTCTAACGCCTTATCCCCTTTTTCCAGTCCTGTGTTATCTGCTAAAAAATATCGCAAGCGCAAAGCTTTATCAGTAGAATGAAGGGCGACAAACCGGTCATAGATGCGGGAAAAATAATCATAATATTTCTGCCGAAATCG
>CAZBBQ010000291.1:0-2151 GCA_964489745.1 uncultured Desulfobacteraceae bacterium | reverse complement strand
CAAACTCAAGAAACCCAACAAACATTACCGAAATTTGAAGGAGATCCTTTATGAGGGCAGTTGTGCAGCGAGTGAAGACCTCCAAGGTCATGGTTGATGGTGCGGTTGTTGGGGAAATTGGCACAGGTGTGTTAATCTTTCTTGGTGTTGGGGTAGGGGACACTATCGATGATGCAGAGTATCTGGCTTCTAAGATAGTTCACCTGCGAATATTTGGCGATGATGAGGGAAAGATGAATCTATCCTTGCTGGAGACAGGTGGTGAGGCGCTTGTTGTATCACAGTTTACACTCTGGGGAGATTGCAAGAAGGGTAGGAGGCCCTCTTTTGTTCGGGCGGCTGATCCTGCAATTGCAAATGATTTATATCAAAAATTCATTTTTTTTCTTAAGGGAAAGGGTATTCAAGTAGCTGAGGGAAGATTTCAGGAAATGATGGATGTCCATCTTGTGAACGATGGGCCAGTCACTCTGTTGCTTGATAGCGCCAGAAATTTTTAGTCAAGGAAGGTGGACTATTATGGAGTACAATAAGGCAGCAGTACAGGAAAAAACAAATGAATTGGGTATTCCAGAAAAGCTGGATAAAAAGAAGAAAGTTACAAAATTTGCTTTCTATAAGGTGCTTCTTTTTATTTTTATTGCTCTCTATTTTGTTGTAACATTGTACCGCATTCCCCTTTTAACCGCATTGGGGAGGTATCTTATCGTAGAACATGAGGCGGAGAAGGCTGATGTAATTGTGTGTCTTGCGGGGAAAAATGTTGAAAGATCTCTCGCAGTGGTTGATGCCTACAGGAAAGGGCTTGCACCCTATATATTTATGGCAAAGAAGGGTAAGCCAGATGGGTTTGACTACCTTACAAAAAAAGTAAGAACCTACCCTGCTGATTTTGATCTATTTACATCAATAATGGAAGGCTTTCAAATTCCTGAGAAAGTGATTCTATCTCCAGTTGATAGGGTTGATAACACACTGGATGAGGCACGATTAGTGCACAAATTTGTGTTGGAAAGGGGATTTAAATCACTCATACTGATCACATCACTCACCCACTCTCGCCGTGCCTGGCTGACCTTTACAAAGGTTTTTAAGGATGATGGCATCAAGATAATCTCGCTTCCATCACATTACCAACTATTTAATCCAAAAGATTGGTGGAAAAAACGAAAATGCATTAAAGACCTTGTTCTTGAATACCAGAAGGTGATCTATTATAAGATTGCCTATCTTATTTGATAACGTTAGTTGTTCGTGGTCCGTGGTCCGTTGTTTGTTGGAAGAAATCATCAGTGTAAATTATTAGAAAGACAGATATACGGTTCTGAATGAAAAAGCATTGCTCTTTGTTTACTTTGACCTTGACAAAAAAAAGTCGAGTTGTTAGCTACCGGTAGAATATAATTATAGTTTGAGTATCATTCACTACAGAGCATGAGGGACAGAAAGGATAAAATGGTAAGATTATGAAAAAAATTATAGGACAAATTGTTTTCTTCACATTGATCATTTCAGGTGTTTCCTTTGCAAATACCTATGATCTTGAGCTCAATGCAGGCCACTCAGTTCTGGAAGCAAGGTTTAATGCCACGCTGCCTCTTGAGGAAAACTTTTTAACAACTGGTGTTGGCGCCATTTACAACAATGATGAATACAAAATAGTCGATGCAAAATTGGCCCTGAGTGGCGAAGCATTTTTACCCGAGTTAACTTTTAGCTTGGGTTTTAAGGGTTTGCTGGGAAACATGGAAAAGGGCCCTAAAGACGGTGATTTGATGGCGATAGGCTTTCTATTGGCAGGAAAGTATGCCATTCCCGAAATCCTTTTGCCTATACCAGTAGATGTTTCAGTAGGCCTCACTTTTGCCCCTGATCCTCTTTGTTTTTCAGATTCGGAAAAATACCTGGAAGTAAAAACCGGCCTTGATTTTCATATTATTAAGAGTGGAATAATTACCTTTGGATATAGATACATCAAAGCTCATTTTGACAACAACTACGGACAGTGGAACATGTCAGATGGAACTCTATTTATTGGGTATCGGATGTTGTATTAGTACTATTCAGAAATTGAGGCACAAACTTTTTTTGGTGAGGCCTTCTCCTGCACGGGAAAAGAGGCGTTTTTTCAATTAAATACCTTGATTTTTA
>CAZBBQ010000290.1:0-2159 GCA_964489745.1 uncultured Desulfobacteraceae bacterium | reverse complement strand
GAGACTGGAAAGGCATTCTTTGAGCAATCATTACAGCGTATGGGCATGGGTGCAGCCGTTAGCGCGTTCAAACGATTGATTAAGGAAGAGGAAAAGCATATCGAGTTCATTACCCAAATCCTAAAAGATTTAAAAGAGGGAAAAGAAATCAATCCATCAGGGATGAAACAAATAGTTCTTGAACCCACAAACTATTTTGATGCACGAGAGAAATCGGAATTTCTTCAGCAATGCATAGAAGGTTCTATGATTCCAGATGTTACTGTGTTTAACACGGCGTGGCTTATCGAGAAAGATCTGAGTGAGTTCTATGCAACAATGGCACAAAATACTGAGGGCAAGGCAAAGGAGGCTTTCATTATGCTCTCAGACTGGGAAAAGGAACATGAAAAATTTTTTAAAGAGTACCGGGATAAACTTTCCGAAACCTATTCAACAATGCCATGGGGAGGGTGATGGGAGGCAATGACATCCTGCTCATATGAAAAGATGTAGTTACATAAAGGAGGTGTTACATGGATTTTCCTGATTTTTCTCTGGATACTTCGTTGTTACAGGAGGCAAAGGAGCCAGAACCGACAATTACCTATGACCTCCTCATCCTGGGTGGAGGTCCGGCAGCCATGAGCGCGGCGGTTTATGCTGCTCGAAAGATGATAAAACTCGCCATTATCACAAAGGATTTTGGGGGTCAGATACGGGAAACCTCAGAGGTAGAGAACTGGCTTGGATTTCAGAACATAAACGCGAAGGATCTTGCCGATAGCTTCGAGGAGCATGTGAAAGGTTTTGATATACCAGTCAGCCTTGGAACTTCTATTACGGAAGTCAAAAAAAAGGGAGACACTTTCAATGTTCTGACGGATGACAGCACAATGTATTCAAGTCGTACATTGATCATTGCCACAGGCAAACGACACCGCCCACTCAACGTGCCCGGAGAGACTGAGTTACTTGGAAGAGGTGTGGCCTATTGCGCTACCTGTGATGCCCCGTTCTTTAAGGGGAAAAAGGTAGTTGTGGCTGGTGGCGGAAATTCGGCCTTCACCACAGCTGTGGATCTTTTGAAGGTAGGAGCAGAGGTTACCCTTGTAAACTTCATCAAAGGATGGCAAGCGGACGAGTCCCTTCAAGAAAGGATGAAGCGGACCAGTAAGGTAAGCTTACTTGATTACCACCAGATTGTCAGAATCGAAGGGAAAGATAGCGTATCAGGTGTGGTTGTCAATAATCGGGAAAACGACAATGAAAAAAAGCTACATGCAAACGGGGTCTTCATAGAGATCGGGCTCTTTCCCAACAACGAGCCGATCAAGAACCTCGTTGACTTAAATGAGCATGGTGAAATAATCATAGATTGTTCCTGCAAAACAAGCGTAGAAGGACTCTTTGGCGCTGGTGATGTTACCACTGTTCCGCATAAACAAATCGTAATATCCGCGGGCGAAGGAGCCAAGGCTGCATTATCCGCATATGACTACCTTATCAATAAATCTGTAATATAACGAGGTGTATCATGGGAGTGCTAAAAGAAAAAGACAAGGAAAAGGTAACAAATGTCCTCAAAGGCATGGAAAAGGATGTTACAGTCGTAATGTTTACCCAGGAGATGGAGTGCCCGCGATGTGAGATGACCAGGCTGATGCTTGAGGAAGTCTCAGGACTTTCAGACAAACTCTCTCTCGAGGTGCATGACTTTGTAGCCGATGCGGACCTAGCGAAAAAATACGGGGTAGACAAGATACCAGCTACTGTCCTCTTAGGTGATAAAGACTATGGAATCCGATTTTATGGAGTCCCTGCCGGTTATGAGTTTAATGTGCTGATAGAGGATATACTGGATGCAGGAAAAAGGAACCCAGGGTTGAGTAAGGAAGTGATGACCGAACTTGCCAAGGTTGATAGGCCTGTACATATGCAGGTGCTGATCTCCCC
Source organism: uncultured Desulfobacteraceae bacterium (assembly GCA_964489745.1). Taxonomy (GTDB): domain Bacteria; phylum Desulfobacterota; class DSM-4660; order Desulfatiglandales; family B25-G16; genus B33-G16. The sequence goes on along the minus strand of CAZBBQ010000290.1, from coordinate 224 downwards.
TACCTGACCCTATTGCCCGGGTGCAGTTCGCACTGCCCACAGGTTTGCCATGGCCAGCGACTATATCACCGCTGACATGGTGGAAGGCTCAGAATTTTCTTTTCTGGTGGTAAAGTACAATGTCCACGGAGTGCCTCATACAGTCATTAATGAGGATCACAGCATAGTTGGTGCACCCTCAGAGATAGAATTTGCTCATGCCATAGTAAAGGCTATTGGAAAAA
>CAZBBQ010000289.1:0-2162 GCA_964489745.1 uncultured Desulfobacteraceae bacterium | reverse complement strand
ATAACTGGATTTGTCGTTATAGCTGAAAGCCATTTATCAATACATACCTTTGTAGAAAAAGGGTATGCTTTTGTAGATCTCTTCTCATGCAAACCATTTGATACTGATATGGCCAGAGATATAATTATAAAGGCATTTATCTCAAAAAGACCAAAGGTTTACATGATTGAAAGAGGAGCAGGTTTTTTAAAAAACCTTCGTTTAGCTCAGGCCACACCGTGAATGATATTCCCTTTTGTGGAAAAGACGCGCGTCGAGCAGATTATAAGTCCGCAAAAATTATTGTATTCCCCGTTCCATATGATTATACAGCTACATGGCAGAAAGGGGCAAGTTTAGGCCCAGAGGCCATGCTTGAGGCCTCAGCGCATGTAGAGTTATATGATATTGAGACAGGTATAGAGGTTCATTCGTATGGAATACATACCTTTCAATTGCCCCATCTTCCAAAATTTCCTGAGGAACTGACCCAAGTTATCAGAAAAAATTTGTCCTCCTTTATAAAAGATGGCAAGTTCCCTGTTATGCTGGGGGGAAATCATTCAATAACCCCAGGTGCTGTCCAGGGGATCAAGGAATATTTTTCAGATCTTAGCGTTTTACAGCTTGATGCACATGCCGATCTTAAGGAATCTTACAACGGTTCACCCTTTAACCATGCCTGTGTAATGGCGAGAGTAAAGGAAATTTGTCCAGCAGTGCAAGTAGGCATACGATCTCTGGGCATGGAAGAATATGAGAAATTGGATAGATCACGGGTCTTTTTTGCACGAGATATCGTGTTTAGAAATGATTGGATTGATAATGTCGTTGAGCTATTATCTTCCCATGTCTATGTAACTATTGACTTGGACGTATTTGATCCTTCCATAATGCCTTCTACAGGAACTCCAGAGCCAGGAGGGCTCGACTGGTATCAAATTGTCGGACTTTTAAAGCAAGTGGCTAAAGAGAGGCATATTGTTGGCTTTGATGTGGTGGAGCTTATGCCAAATAAATACAACAAGGCGCCTGATTTTATTGGTGCTAAATTGGTCTATAAATTCTTGAGCTATATATTTGCAAACCGTCAGAAACCATTATAGTTCGATTTGACTATTTATGTTGATATTTAAGGTAAGAGAAAGCCATTAAGACAAGGGGATGTGTGAGATGGATAAAAAATCACTGCTAAACGATATTATTGAGTATATAGATATTCGATCATTCGATGCAAGACCCATTATCGAGGCATATGGGAGGATGGCTTTCCAGGCCAGAAATCTCCATAATGCCTCTGCTATCTTTAACAGGATGTTACAAGATAACTCGTGCTCCATAATGCTTACCCTTGCAGGTTCCCTTTTTAGTGCAGGATTAAAAAATGTTGTCATAGATATGATTCGATACAACATGGTAGATGTGATTGTCTCCACCGGTGCAATAATGGTGGATCAGGATTTCTTCGAGGGCATAGGATACCATCACTATTTAGGTGATGCTGCAGCAGATGATGATCGTTTAAGAGAACTTCATATCGATAGAATATACGATACATATATTAATGAGGATGAATTACGGAAGTGCGATTTAACGGTCGCGAAAATTGCTGATAGCCTGCAGAAGCGATCATATTCTTCAAGGGAATTTATAAAGGAGATGGGGGCCTATCTCGAGAAACATTATCCAAAAGTCAACTCTGTTATTTTGGAGGCCTATAGACATGATGTTCCAATCTTTGTTCCAGCCTTTTCAGACTCAAGTGCGGGATTTGGTCTTATTTTCCATCAGCAGAAACATTTAAACCGGCACGTTGCCATTGATTCCGTTAGGGATTTCAAGGAGCTAACAGAGATCAAGATCGCTTCCCAAGATACAGGCCTTTTTATGGTAGGAGGCGGAGTACCAAAGAACTTTGCCCAGGATGTTGTTGTGGCTGCAGATGTTTTAGGCAACAAACGGCCTATGCATAAGTATGCGATACAAATTACTGTTGCTGACGAAAGAGATGGTGGTCTTTCGGGCTCCACTCTAAAAGAGGCATGTTCATGGGGTAAGGTTAATAAAACCTATGAGCAGATGGTCTGGGGTGAGGCAACGCTTGTATTACCTCTCATAATTTCAGACGCATACCATAGAGGGAACTGGAAAGACAGGTCCAAGAAAAAATACCAAAAGCTATT
>CAZBBQ010000288.1:0-2175 GCA_964489745.1 uncultured Desulfobacteraceae bacterium | reverse complement strand
GAAGTGTTGTTCAGATTATCGGGCTTAAAGAGGCTCACGAGACAAGTTATTTGAGAATAATTGTTGCCTTCTCTATCCCGATAGGGTTGCTACTTCTTATTGCAGTTGGTGCGGTTTTTTTCATTTTAAGGGCTATAAGTTTATGAGACGTCCTATTTGAGAGTGATTATTGCGTTTGTGATCCCGGTGGGGCTCATTTTCCTCTTGATGATGGCAGTCCTGATTCCTATGTTCATATATATTACACAGCAGTATTTTGGTCAGCTATGATCCTGAACATTTTTCTTTTTTGCCTGGGTATCACCCTTCTCTATTTAGGCTCCGAATGGATGGTCAAAGGGGCAGCATCCCTGGCCCTTTCTTTTTCGATTCGTCCGATTATAGTTGGTCTAACAGTTGTAGCCTTTGCCACATCAGCACCAGAACTCCTTGTAAGCCTCATTGCGGCAGTCAAGGGGTACAGCGGGGTTTCCTTAGGTAATATCCTGGGCAGTAATGTGGCCAACATCGGCCTGGTTCTCGGTGCAAGCGCCCTGGTACGGTCCTTAGCAGTGGACAAGAAACTGGTGCGCAGGGAGATCCCTTTTATGATCGGTGTATCAGGGCTGTTCTGGCTGATATGCCTGGATGGTTGGATAGGAAGAGTAGATGGCACTGTCCTTTTGGCAGGATTGGCCTCTTTCCTGATCTTGGGGATCATGACGGCCAAGAAAAGGGAAAACACAAAGGATGAGGTTCCTGTACAAAAGGGGAAAAGTGTTTTATGGTACATCTTCCTCATCCTGATCGGAATGGTGGGGCTGGTTGCAGGTGCTCATCTGGTAGTCAACTCGGCCATCTTTATAGCCAGACAGTTGGGGCTCAGCGAGGTCTTTATCGGCCTTTCTATCGTTGCTGTTGGAACCTCCCTGCCAGAGCTAGCTACCTCGGTTGTAGCAGGGGCCAGAGGGGAGTATGATATCTCCATCGGTAATGTTGTGGGGAGCAATGTCTTTAATGTATGCATGGTCATGGGAACGGTGGGACTGTTCAATCCCATGTCTGTGGATATGGGGCTTATGCGATTTGAATTTCCGGCCATGCTCTTATTATCCCTGATCTTGCTTGTTTTCTCCAGGACCGACTTCACCCTTAGCAGAGTGAAAGGCCTTTTTTTCATAATTAGCTTTTTTCTATTTATAGGCCTGTCATACTGGTTGTCCATGGGGTAACAAGTAAATAGTTCCGGGCCATTTACCTCAAGGATATAGAATCATTAAAAAAGGTGAATATTGGCAAATAAGTTCGACTACAAAAATGTTCTAAATCCTGCTCAATTGTCTGCAGTTACAGCACCTGATGGGCCAATTCTTGTGATTGCAGGGGCTGGGAGCGGAAAGACCCGGACACTGATTTACAGGGTCTCATGGCTCATAGAAAGAGGTATTCCACCAAAGGAGATTCTTCTTTTAACCTTTACAAGAAAAGCAGCCAGGGAGATGCTTGAGAGGGCAGCAAAGTTATCGGATAGACGATGTAAAGATGTTTCTGGTGGTACTTTCCATTCCCTTGCCCAGCATGTGTTGAGACAAGAGGCACACCGACTTGGTTTTAGTCCCTCTTTTACAATTATGGATAGATCAGACATGGAGGAGGCAACTCATGCCCTTGTCCCTGAAGTAAACGGAGAAAAAAAATCGATTAGGTTGCCAAAAAGGTCTACTCTGGCAACTATTCTTAGTAAAGTGGCCAATATGCAGAAGCCCTTGGCTGAGATTATGGAGACAGAGTACCCTCAATTTCTACAAGTTGTTTCACAGATAGAACATTTGCTTACACTTTATAGAGATTATAAAAGAAAAAACAACCTCATGGATTATGATGATCTTCTTCTTTTTTTTAGACTCCTTTTGAAAGAAGATGAAGAAATTAGACATCGGTTGGGCAACAGATACAAATATATCATGGTTGATGAATATCAGGATACAAACACTATTCAGACCGATATTGTCCGCTATCTTGGTTCTTTACATAAGAATGTTATGGCCGTGGGTGATGATTCTCAGTGTATTTACTCCTTTAGAGGGGCTAATTTTAAAAATATGTTTGACTTTCCAGCTCATTTTCCAGAGGCAAGGATCATAAAACTAGAAGAAAATTACAGATCCACTCAGTCCATACTTGCTATGACCAATG
>CAZBBQ010000287.1:0-2204 GCA_964489745.1 uncultured Desulfobacteraceae bacterium | reverse complement strand
CAATCAAATACGCTTTTCTATATATTGTCTCTCTAAGAAGGCTTCGAAGAAGGCTTTATCGGTATCAGTTTTTTATTATAGAGGGGGATAGGAGTGGATGATTATATGTGATATCAAAGACTTAAATGGTCTCGGGGCTGAATCCTAAAAAGCAGGATTCAGCCCATCATTTTTCATTGTTATAAGAAATAGATAGAATGCAATCTAAAACATTAAAGAAAGTCCTGCTTTTAAGGTCCTTCCGGGTGATGGATAATAAGTATTATAGTCCTGATCCTCAAGGTAGTCTTCAAACCCCATCGTAGAGTGCTCCTCGTTAAACAGGTTTTCTGCACCCACAAAGACCAAAAGTTTATATTTATGGTTTGGAGGTCTGTAGCGTAGCAAAATATCCACCAAAGAGTAGTCTGACAATTTCTCTCCATTATTATTCTTGTCATCACCCAAGTAACATTCACCTACATATCTAAGCTCGGGGACCAGGGAAAAACCATAAGGAAAAAACAATTCCAAACCTAAAAAAGCCTTATGGTTGGGAACTAAAGGAATATCTTTATCATTATAAATCCCCTTTGTAAATTTTGCCTCTTGATATGTGTAATTACCGTAGATATTGGCCTTTTTTCCAAACTTGTATGAACCATTAAATTCTAATCCTTGATGTCTTGTCTCATCAAGGTTCTCATTTCTTGAGGTGGCATTATTCCAGACAATTTCCTTCTCCATATCAATTCGAAATAACGTTATTGCAAACCTCACGTTTTTAATGGGATAAAGCTCTGTGCCCATTTCATAGTTTTTACCTTCCTCTGCTTCGAGCTCCTTATTAAAAGCATTACCCCATCCCTGGTAAGAGGCCTGTTCATCAATAAATGGATATCGATATAACTTGGTAAACCTGGTAAACACCTTTGATTTTTCCCCTATCAAATAAGTAAGTCCAGCACTAACTGCTTTTCCACGATGATTTTTCTCTTCATCAAAGCTTTGTATGCTTGTTATTGGGTTAACTTCGTTTCCTTTAATCTTTGCCTTCTCAATCCTTGCCCCTGCACTTAAAATAAGTTCATCAAGGATGTTAAATTCATCATTTATGTAATATCCTACGGAATCCTTCTTTATTTCGGTTAAAGAACTCGTAGTATCTTTACTTATATCAGTAAAGATTTCTAAATTAAGGGTTTCATTGTAATAGTCCAACCCCACAATCAGTTTATTTTTATGGCCTAGAATATTGGTATTTAATAGATACTTAGGTGTTATTCCAAATGTCTTTATCTCTGTGTCCCTATATGAAGGAAAAGAATCCATATTTGAAGTAATATCCTTTAGCCCATATAAAAAATTCACATCAAAATTACCAAGGTCAGCGGATATCATTTCCAGGCCTAAGTTAAGATCATAATAATTATCCAATGCATTGTCATTATCATGGACTTGAGTCCATCTCGCAGGTCTGGCAGGCTGGAATTGTTTACGATTTTCTTCCATCTCACTCTTTGTGAGGTTCCCTGGCATTTCATAGTCAACCTCACTTAAAGATCCACCTAAAGAAATATTTAAAAAATCGCTGAGGTCATACCCTATATTAAAGCCAGCACCTTTCGATGAAAATCCCGTTCTCTCTCTCCACCCGTTTGTTTCTTGTATTTCGCCTGAACAGGCATATGATAATCTGTCTTTCGAACCAGCAAGGCCAACTCTTACATCATGAAGGGAGTCTTCTCCGATTATTCCTGAAACGCTTACTTCGGGTTTTTCCTCTCCCCTTTTAGTGATGATATTGATTACACCTGCAACAGCATGATCGCCATAGAGAACACTATTCGCACCGCTCACAACCTCTATTTTTTCAACATTATTGATTGGTATCTGAAGCCAATTTATGCTTGCCATATCAGGTCTATTTAATCTTCTTCCATCCAATAGAATTAATACTCTTCCATGGCTATTTTGTCCAAATCCTCTCATATCTATTTCCGCCTGTGAGGGATTACCAGAAAAAGTTGTAAAATGGATACCTGCCACCTTTTCCAGAACATCAACAAGACTGGTAGCCCCTGATTTTTCAATATCTTCAGCTTTAATCACAGCAATATTTGCGGGTATCTTGCGTATTTCCCTGGTATCTCTTGTCGCCGTTACTACAACCTCTTCTAATGTTGTTATCGCCTTTTGTTCCTCTTTCGCCTTACTTAATCCTG
>CAZBBQ010000286.1:0-2219 GCA_964489745.1 uncultured Desulfobacteraceae bacterium | reverse complement strand
AAAAAAGACATCTCCATGCCCTTTTCAACATTTAGTTTCTTAGGAGCTATCACCGAAATAGCAACCATACTAACGCCTACTGATACCAGGGCTGAAGGCCGAGATAGTTATGCAATTTGCATTCTTTGGAACATCTGATACAGGCCGCCATCGAAAACATAACGAAGATAGCTATCTTTGTAATCCACAAGAGAAACTGTTTCTTATCGCAGACGGAATAGGCGGGCAAGCTGCGGGTGAAACAGCCAGCAGTCTTGCAATTAGGAATGTAGAAGAATTTGTTGTTCGTTCACGTGTTGAAGACATAACCTGGCCTATACCCTATAGAAAAGAATTTACGTTAGAGCAAAACAATCTCCTTGCTGGAACCACGTTAGCCAACCGCAAGGTACGAGAGCTCGCAAATCAAAACCCTTCAATGAAAGGCATGGGAACAACCCTTGTCGGGGTCGTCATTAAAGGAAATCAACTCGCTGTTTTAAACATAGGAGACAGTCGATTATATAGGATTAGGGCCAAAGAGATAGAGCAAATCACTCAAGATCACACGATAGCAGGAGAACAGGAAAAAATGGGACTCCTGACAAAAGAAGAGGCCTCTCATCATCCTCAGAAACATATTCTTACGAGTGCCCTTGGGATTGAAGCAGCGGAAAATCTTAGAATGGATCTTTCCCTCGTTGATATAGAAAAAAAGGATTTATACCTGATGTGTTCTGATGGATTAAGTGATATGCTTAATGATAAAGAAATACTGGCAGCAATTAATTCTTCCAAAAAAAAATCTCTTGAAAAAATGAGTCTTTCATTAATGCAACAGGCCAATCGTGCTGGAGGACGAGACAATATAACTATTATCCTGCTGTCTTTTTATTAAAAAATAGGAAAAATGGTATGCCAACCTTAGATATCACAACCTATGATGGCAAACAGCTTCGTCGTAAGATCGAAAAAGGAATATTTACCATAGGCAGAAAGGATGACAACGATCTTATCCTTTCTGATACAAGCGTATCCCGTCAACATGCCGAAATAAAAAAAACAAAAGAGGGCTATTTTCTCACCGATCTCGGGAGCTATAATGGAACGAAAGTAAATGGAAAACTCACTCAGAGTGTCCTTCTAAAACACAAAGATAAAATAACAATCGGCCTTACAAGCCTGATTCTTCTTTTTGAAAAAAAAGATGTAGCATCGCAAGAAAGCTCTCTTGTCCTTACCACAGATAGCGATTATGAAAATGAGCACAAAGAGGTACTAAAAAGCCTTTCACAAAGTAGTGTTATTGACTCAAAAGAGCTTTTAGTCTCTCTAGGATCTATGAAAAGTCCAAAAGAAGCTGCTATTTCTGCCCCTCCAGAAGAGACTCAGACTGAATTAGAACGAAGAAACAAGGTGCTTTTTGTGCTTTACGAAATCAGTCGCCAGCTTAACACCATCCATGATTTCAAAGAACTCCTGAAAATAATCATGGACCTTATCTTTATGGTAATTAATGCTGATTCCGGTTTCCTGGTTCTTATTGGAGATGAAACAGAAGATCAGCTCATTCCTATGGTAGTGAAATATAGAGATAATCGAGAAAAAGAGAGTGGGAAATTAAAGGCGAGCCAAACATTAATCCATAAAGTAATACATGATAAAGTTGCGATATTAACATCAAATGCTATGACAGATTCTCGATTTAATGGCGCAAAAAGTCTCTTTATTCAGAAAATAAAATCAGCCATCTGCGTGCCACTCTGGAGGAAAGACAAGATTATTGGTGTTATTCAACTCGACAGCATACGGTTTGATAATCAATTTACCCAGGATGATCTGGAGTTACTTAAGGCCATAGGAAGTCAGATGGCGATGATAATTGAACAGGCCAACCTTAATGAGCAGATACGACAAGAAGAGATAATGAGAAGCCGTCTGGAACGATTTCACTCTCCCCAAGTTATTGAAATGATCTTACGAGGAAGTCAGGAGACGAAAGACAACATAATGGAGCCAAAGGATATCACTGCAACCATACTCTTTACAGATATTATTGACTTTACGCAACTCACTGAACAAAGCCCTCCGCGAGAAACAAATATCATTCTTAATCAATATTTTTCAACAATGACGGATATTGTCTTTAGCTACGAAGGTACGCTCGATAAGTATATAGGCGATGGGCTTATGGCTGTTTTTGGTGCCCCAATGGAAGGAGAAAATGATGCGGAAAGGGC
>CAZBBQ010000285.1:0-2235 GCA_964489745.1 uncultured Desulfobacteraceae bacterium | reverse complement strand
CCAAAATCAGCGAATCCCATAAATTTTCCAATCAATGCCATCCCACCTCCAGCCACCATGGCTATAATCGCACCTTCCCTGGTTAGTTTAAGCCTGTGCCTGAAAAAACCGAGAAGGATAGGGAAAACGAGCCCGGAGGTATACACTGTATAGCCGAGAAGGAGAGATGAAATAACGCCTTTTAACCATAACGCAATGATGAGAGAAAAAATGCCTATCACCACAATAAAGATACGGGAAAGCAAAAGTAATTTTTTTTCCCCTACAGTGGATTTCAACATAGGCTTTATGATATCGACCGATAATATCGTGCTGGTTGTCAAAAGGCATGTATCTGCTGAAGACATCATTGCAGAAAGGAGTGCGGCAATAACGAGGCCGTTTAAACCTATTGGAAAAATATGGCTAATCATTGTGGGAAAAGAGGCCTCAGGGCTGATCTGGGGAAATAGTACCCTTGCAGACATACCTATCAAGGTTATGATAAAGGCAAAAGGTAGTAATCCCAGCGCCACTGTGATGGTAGCTTTTTTGGCGGTTTTTTTGTCTTTAGAACAGAAAAGCCGTGAAACTATATCGGGCCCTACCAAATAGGTTGGCCCAACTAAAAACAGATAGGTCGCCAGTGACTTCCATGTAAAATAGTGGCTTACTGGAAAGGAAAAGTAGTCTCCCCCAAGGGTCTCTCTCATTACAGAAATTCCCCCTACTTTGCCAAGACAAAGGGGAATCGAAGCAAGAACTGCAATAATAATGATCAGGCTCTGTATTGTATCCGTGCGAACAACCGAATGTTGCCCTCCTAATAATGTATATAAAATGAAGACAAAGGCAGTTACAATCATGAGAAGTGATGGAGGGGCCTTTAAAATAACCTCTAAAATTTTGCCTGCTGCAACGATCTGGCCTGCAATAATACCTGTCCAGGCGACGACTATTAAACCTGAGGCAAAGAATTTTACTTCGGGTCCATACTGGATTTCAAGAATTTCTGGTAAGGTATACAGAGAATATCCGCGCACCTTTTCCGCTAAAAAAAAGCCCAGAATAAAAAGACCAATAACGCCCACCAGAAGCCACCATGATCCTACCAAACCGTGCTTAAAGCCTAGACCTGCCATCCCAATGGTGGAGGATCCCCCGATTATGGTGGCAAACAGCGATCCCACGACAAAAAGGAGCGGGGCTTTCCTGTCAGCAACGAAAAAGCTGTCGAGTCCTTTGACAATCCTAAACGACCTACTGCCAATAAAAATGAGACCTAAAAAATATATACAAACAATTGCAATATCCATATCTATTACCTATGCAGCCTGGATGGTTGCCAGATGAACAGTACCACATGTCATCATACTACGGTGACGTCTCCAGAAAATATCCTATGCAGGTCCCTTTTTTTGTCTTTGAGGATCAAAATCCCATCGTTGTCAATATCATGGACTTCCCCAATATATTTTTTGCCGGCCACCTCAGCAATCACCATTTGCCCTATGATATTTGTAAGTTCTTTCCACCGCTGAATAACAGGCTCGAACCCGATTCTTGTAAATATCTCATAATATTTTTCATACCATTTCAGGTATTCCCTGATAAACATGACCCTTGAAAAATATTTTCCTGTCTCTATTAAGAGGGAAGTGGCCTTGTCTTTAATATCATCAGGAAACCGAGGGGTAGTAACATTCATTCCTAACCCGACCACAATGTATTCTATTGCATCCATTTCAGTGCTCATTTCTGTGAGAATACCTGCTATCTTTTTACCGTTCACAAGGATATCATTTGGCCATTTGATATTGATTTTACATGGTGTAAGCTTTAGCAGGGTTTCAGCCACAACAACGCCTGTTAACATGGTTATTTTTGGTGCCTCACCTGGCGATATGTGTGGCTTTAAGATAAGAGAAATATAGATTCCCCCTTCAGATGGAGAAAACCAGGTTCTTCCTTTCCTGCCTCTTCCTTTGACCTGTTGCTCAGCTATAACAAGGGTTCCTTCCGGGGCATCTGTGGCTGCTAACTCTTTTGCCTTTGTATTAGTGGAGTTTATTTGGCTGTAGTACACAATGCCTTTTCTTCCGAAGACTTTTGTATCAAGACTTTCACGGATTTCATTGGGTAAAAGCAAATCGGAGATCTTTCGCAGGAGATATCCTTTTTTAGGTGAGGATTCAATGCCATAGCCTTCACCTCGTAATGTGCTAATATGTTTCCATATGGCTGTACGGCTGACTG
>CAZBBQ010000284.1:0-2240 GCA_964489745.1 uncultured Desulfobacteraceae bacterium | reverse complement strand
TCCACCAGACTTGCATCCCTTGCAATGGATATAGATGATATCGATTATGCCTATCATATAGCCTATCCTGAAATAATATGGGGCATTTTTAGGGTGCGGATCATGGCACGATATCACGAGTCTGATCTGGAGATTAAACCATATAGGAAAAGTGTGTAATCCCGCCCTAGCGGAACCTTTCTTTCAAGAATTGGCGTATAATAATTTTACAAAAAAATGACAGCACCTTCATTACTATTGACTTGGTACCGAAAGATATACTAATTAAGAGCGCTTAACTTGTCATTCTGAGCTATTCCATGGACACCAAATAATTGACAGAAAAATTGCCATACGAACAAAACACATACAAATGGAAGGCCTTGGTCACCGTGGCCATGGGTACCATGATGGCAACGATTGATGCAAGCATCACCAACATCGCCTTCCCCATCCTGACGGAAACCTTCCACACCGAATTGACCACGGTCATGTGGGTGACAGTGGCCTATATCCTGGTGAGTACGAGTTCGATGCTCGTACTCGGAAAGATTGGCGACCTTGTGGGCCGAAAGAGAATCTACAGCCTTGGCATGGGGATTTTCACCGTGGGTCTGGTCGCATGCTCCCTGTCTCAAAGCATCGGTGGGCTTATTATCTATAGAATCTTGCAAGCCGTGGGAGCGGCCATGTGCATATCATGCGGCACGGCCATCGTCACCGAAGCATTCCCCTTGAGTGAATTAGGAAAAAGCCTGGGCTTGCTGGGAATCGCAGTCTCTCTCGGATTTATCATCGGTCCTGTGGTAGGGGGATTCTTGCTCCAATGGTTGGACTGGAGATCCATCTTTTATGTGAGGGTACCCTTGAGCTTTATAGTCCTTATTCTAGCACTCATCCTCCTTAGAAAGGATGAAAAGCCCGCAGATACGGTCACACTCGACCTTCTGGGAACCCTCACCTCATCACTGGGGATTTTTTCCCTCGTCTTTGGCATGAGCCAGATCAGGAAATTCGGGCCGAAATCTTTTATTGTCCTTTTTTTGATCGGCCTTGGCATCTTGTTTCTTGGAGTCTTTGTCCTCGTTGAACGGCGCGCCCGAGACCCTATTGTTGATCTCTCTCTTTTTAAAAATCGCCTTTTCTCAAGGGCATCGCTTGGGCTTTTTTTGATTTTTACCTCTGCACCGCCCTATATCCTAATCATGCCCTTCTATCTCTTGCACGGTCTCGGCTGGAGCGCCTCACAAGCGGGACTTTTACTCGCCGTTCACTCTATGACCACTATTATCTTTGGCCCCATAAGCGGCTGGCTCTCAGACCGTTTTGGACCTTCTTGGTTTGCGATCATAGGGGCATCGGCAACAACCGCCGCCTATTTCTTTATGCGCACCTTTGACCTCCACACGCCTATTGCCACTATCATATCTGTATTAATCCTATTGGGGGTGGGTATCGGTACGTTTCAACCTCCCAACAATAGTACCATTATGGGCGCTACGCCACGGGATCGCCTCGGCACAGCATCAGCCCTGATAGCCACCTTACGACAGGTTGGTATCTCGTTGGGCATGGCGCTCGCCGGCACCCTGTTTGCGACAAGGAGGATTATTTATCAGGAAGAACTGATCAAGAAAGGAGCGGGACTCGAAGCAATAACCAGTCTTTCCATCCCTCCCGCTTTTCACGATGTCTTGCTCGTCTCTGCATTCTTAGGACTCGCTGTCGTCATCCTCTCGCTTTTCAGGGTGAAGGAAAATAGCATAACAAATCCTCTTAATATGATTGAGAAGGGCGATTGATGTCCATGAAGAAGTAAGGCATAACCAATGGCTTTTCCCTTATGTATTGCGGGAGCGCATCATAAAGGTAGAGATAGTGGGTCCTATAGTTACCTTCACCTCCATCGTAATGCTCGAGATGGTGCGGGTTGCCATGATCCGTTCTCAATACAAGCTTCCCTTGTTCTCAAACCTGTTTCTTATCAGCGCGATACTGCTTTCTCTGTTGCTCCAGGCAACGGTTGTGTATGTGCCAGTGATGAACGTCATCTTTAAGACCACACCGCTCTCCATTACCCACTGGGGATCGGTGCGGTGATGGCAGTGATGTTCGTTCTAGGGACGATTATTGCGAAGCTGATACACCGATAGATGTTTCGAAAGGGTAGATTAGGGATCTTTTTCTTTCATCCCGTTCATTGGGCATGTTCCCCAACACGATAAGATGGCACCCCGCTCTGCGCCGAAGTCAGTGGCACT
>CAZBBQ010000283.1:0-2255 GCA_964489745.1 uncultured Desulfobacteraceae bacterium | reverse complement strand
TGTTATCGCCTTTTGTTCCTCTTTCGCCTTACTTAATCCTGGCATGGCAAATAAAGCCAAAAGTATAGGTATTACAAACAGTTTTCTCATTATTACGTCACCTCTCCTTTCCGAAGGTTGGGTATGTAAATTAATTTTTACAGATTACCCGAACCTCAATTTATTTTGATTGATACTGTGAGTAGAGCGTCTATGTAATTGGGTTCACTCCACCCCTCATTATCCGCAAAGCCGCAACTTGTGACCAGTGAGCCTAAATTCTGATCCATTAATAACCTCAGCAATCATACAGACAATCCTTTTCATCCCCTTTGCAGTAAGCAACCACCAGGCATCCATTACATCATAGTTTCCTCCTATAGATGAAACCACCTCGACTCTATCTGCCTTAATCTTCAGTTTTTTTTGAGCCTCTTCAAAATCGATTGTATCATCCAGGCTTTCCTTGCCCACAAGGTAAACGATTACTCCTGTCTTCATATTTCATCACCCCCCTTCTCCATAAAAAAGCCCGCCATCGGTCTTAAGATGGCGGGCTGAAAATTTTACTGCTCCCTGCCCACATTCTCAGACCGGAGAATAGTAAAGGGTTCTTCCTGGCAGGTTTTCTGGCTCTCCCGACTCTCTGGCTCGCCTTCCCAATCCCGCTCATGCGAGACCAGTGGCTTTAATCTTCTAAAAATAGAATATCCAGTGAGCTTCTCCGATCAAATAATCGGAATCGGGATCACAGCAGCAGTCTTCTGCAGCGGCCTCTCACCGCTTTCCCTTTTTTAACCAGGACTCCTCTTAAACGAAAAAACCGATTTCCCTCATCTTTCAGGAAACCGGCATATAGATACTTATACGTTATTTTTCTGCCTCAATCTCCAGACCAGGAAATAATCCAGCATGCCTCGATAGGTTTTCTGGCTTCCCTGCCCTTTTAGCCACCTTCCCATCCCGACCTATTGGAACAGTGGTAGAGAAATGCTAAAAAGGATCCCCTTCCTTATGAAAAGAGGGGCAGAGTTACAGCAGCAGTCTTCTGCAGCGGCCTCTCACCGCTTTCCCTTAACTCGAAGCACTATACTATAAGTTTTAGTAACAAATTACCTTTTTGCTTGTCAATGTTTTTATGATTACACAGGAAAAAATCTTTCACCATCTTTAGCGCAGTCATAATGGCAGATGTCTTCACAGTTTTCTATGTATCAACATTTTTGTTTTAAAAAAGCCGAGCCTGGTAAGGCGTTTGACGGGCTGATGCAATCGTATTATCTGTTTCTATGGTAAGCTCGGATCACCTGATCCAGCTTTCTGGCAGCATTTTTGTGGTCAAAGCGTTCACTGAGGGCTCGAGCACGAGCACTCATATGCTTTCTGAGTCGGATGTCTGTAAAAAGCCTGATAACATGCTCGGTGAACTCATCATAATCGTCCGTCACAAACATCTCTTCGCCGTTCACCGGGTCTATGCCAAATGCTGCAAGGCGTGTTGAGACGATTGGGAGCCCACAGGCAAGAGCTTCGAGCATCTTTCCGCGAAATCCTCCCCCAAGTTCAATAGGAGCAACAAAGACATCGCTTTTCCAGTAGACGTCTCTTACATTCGAGTGTGCTCCTCCCTCTCGGACAATAATGCGATTACTTCTAAGGGCAAGAAGTTCAGGTGGAGGCCCGAACCCTATTGCGTAGAATGAAGCATCGGGAACCTCTCTCGATATCCTTTCCCAGCAGTGCTTCATAAAGTTCTGCACCGCATTGACATTTGGGTGATGCTGGAAGTTTCCAAGAAAGAGTATATTCTTTGAATCCCACGATCGGTCAAGAGGAGGTGTGTAGAAGTTAGTATCTACACCATGGTGAACAATACCTGTGGCTCCCTTGAGGTCTGGTGCAAGACGGATAAGGACCTCCATGTCCTCACGCGTAAGGGAAAGTACCTGGTTGACCGATCGATACATCCTGAATTCGTAGTCAAAAAGCTTATCAATCGTCTGTTCACTGATATCCTCTCCCTTGCTGACACGCTGCCGGAACGCCTGAGTATAACACTCATGAACAGAGATAATTGTCATGGTGTCCTGAGGAATACTATCTTTTGCCCCTTCAAGATATTGACCCATCATTGAGTACTCAGCGATGATCACATCATATGAGTTTCTTGCAAGAAGAGATCTAAATGCCTCGTCAAGCTGTGGGTTGTATCCACCGTCTCCTGAAAGGAAGAAAGGGGGACGTTTGAGCTCAGCTTCAAGCTCTTTAACCTGTCT
>CAZBBQ010000282.1:0-2260 GCA_964489745.1 uncultured Desulfobacteraceae bacterium | reverse complement strand
GAATAGCTTAATCTCATTCTGGACGTTCTCATTATTGAGCATTGATGTTTTTTTTGACCCTTTTCCTGTGATAGCAGGATACTATTGATGCGTATATATGAAATAAAAAATAAAAGGGAGAATTAATTAGTATATGTGGAACCGTGAGCTAAAAGAGCTGGAGAGAAGAAGAAATATCGCTCACCAGATGGGGGGCGAAAAAAACATTTCCAAGCAGCATGAGAAAGGAAAAATGACTGTCAGGGAGCGGATAGATGCCTTAGTTGATAAGCACTCATTCCTTGAAAGGGGTATCTTGGCAGGAGTTCCGACCTACGATAAAGATGAGAAAGACAGACTTATTAGCCTTATTCCGTGCCCTTTTGTAATGGGTATAGCAAAGATAAACGGCCGCCGCGTTGCGTTACATGGAGACGATTTTACTATAAAGGGGGCCTCTGTTGGAAGAATGTATAAGGCCAAGGGGGCATATTTTTTAAAGATGGCTCGTGCCTTACAGCTTCCTATCGTACGATTGTTAGAGGGCGCTGGTGGTTCAATCAAAGAAATTTTAGAGATAGGATATACCGAACTCCCAAGCTCAGGAGATGAATGCACCCAAAATCGTGTGGAGGTGATGTCTGAGGTGCCGGTCGTTTCTGCGGGCTTTGGATCAGTAGCAGGGTTAGGCGCCCTGTATATGGTCCAGAGCCATTTTTCTGTTATGGTAAAGAAACAGGCACATGTATTTGTCGGGGGGCCGCCTTTGGTAAAATCAGCCTTTGGAGAAGATATCAGCAAAGAAGAGCTTGGAGGGTACAAACTCCATACACATCTCACAGGTGTAGTAGATAACGAGGCTGAAGATGAAAATCATGCCCTTGAGCAAATTAAGACGTTTCTATCGTATCTTCCATCAAATGTCTGGCAGATGCCGAAACGCCGGCATGCTGAAAAAGATGATCCAAAGCGCCGAGAGGAAGAACTTCTCTCCATTATTCCTAAAGATGGTAAAAAACCTTACAACATACGACAACTCTTGAGCCTTGTGCTTGATCGCGGTTCCATCTTCGAGATTGGAAAGTACCAGGGTCAATCGCAAGTTACAGCACTGGCCCGCCTGAACGGGTATCCGGTTGGAGTACTGGCAAATGATCCACGATTTATGGCAGGTTCATTTAATTACGACGTTGCAGAAAAGTTTACCCGATTTATAGACATGTGCGATACCTTCCATCTACCGATAATAAACCTTTCGGATCAACCCGGATTTACAATAGGGAAAAAGGCAGAGGAATACGGAACTATTCGTAAGGGTGTGAGGGCAAGTTTTGCCATAGTGCAGGCCACCATCCCGCTTGCAGTTGTATATTTGAGGAAATGCTTTGGTGTGGCTGGAGGAGCACAGAAAAGCGGCATTCGTTTAAGCTGGCGTTATGCCTGGCCTTCAGCGGTGTGGGGCAATATACCAGTAGAAGGAGGTGTCTATGCAGCACATCGGGCAGATATAAAGGCAGCAGATGATCCAAAGGCCTATATTCGTGACTTGCAGGACACATACCGAGCAATTCAATCACCTTTCAGGACTGCTGAGGCTTTCGGTATTGAAGACATTATTGATCCCAGAGATACACGGCCGCTTTTATGTGACTGGGTTGAAATGGCCTATGAGATTGAAAAAAACAATCTGGGAATAAAAAAGAGGGGTATGCGGTGTTGATAACGAGTGGGCCACGTGAACGAATACGTTATTTTTAGAGCAAAAACAATCAAGGGAGTGAATTGATGAAAGAATATAGTTTCTGCCCGATTTGTGGAACGACCCTTCAAAGAGGAATGATTGATGGGAAAGAAAGAAAATATTGCCCTCAATGTGATTTTGTCGATTATAAAAATCCCTTGCCAGTTGCATTGGCCATTGCGATAAAGGGTAAAGATTTCTTATTAATTAAAAGGGGAATACCGCCGAGTAAAGGTGTGTGGGCCTCACCTTCTGGTTTTATTGAGATTGGAGAGACAGCAGAACAAGCCTGCCTAAGAGAGCTAAAGGAAGAAACAGGGGTCTCTGGAGAGATAGTGAAGCTGGTTGGAGTAGTGAGGATGGAGGACAAAGAAATGTATGGGGATATGCTGATAGTGGAGTATCTTGTTAAGGTAGTAAATGAAGAATTACACCCGGGAAGTGAGGCAGAGGATGTGAGATTCTTTAGTGTGGCAGAATTACCCGACTATTATCTTGCCCTTTTTAAAGAGGTTATTGAAGAGGTTCAAAATAACATAT
>CAZBBQ010000281.1:0-2263 GCA_964489745.1 uncultured Desulfobacteraceae bacterium | reverse complement strand
AGGAAGGCAGCAGAAAAAAATTTGATATACGGATAGGAATAAATACAGGGCGTGTGGTTGCTGGAAATATTGGCTCTCCTCGAAGGTTAGACTATACAGTGATAGGAGACCCGGTTAATATTGCCTCACGATTAGAATCAATTGCCAAGCCAAATCAAATTCTTATTGGAGAGGAAACATACAGGGCTGTGAAGGGCAAATTTAAAATAGGAACAATTGGCCCAAAAAAAGTGAAAGGAAAAAGCACGGAGATTATGGTGTATGAGGTGATGTAGATTTCACATCCTCCTTTCACTCACCTGTATCAGACCCTTCATCAAATCTCTCTGGACCTTTTTTTCGAATATAGGTAGCAATATTTTTTCGTAATAAGGCATATTCATCATTCATTTTCTTAAGCTTTTCCTTGGCCTCTATTGCCTCTTGCTCCACTTCCTTCATTCTCAACGCAACATCAGTTATATCGGTATTCTCGACTACACACTCTTTGGTTTTTCCATCGATGCTCGTAAGAGTATACACCCTGGCCAGTATATGCACTGGTTCTCCATCAGCCGAATAATACTTCCATTCTTTTCCATTAAATGATTCACCCTTAAAAACCCTTACTATTGTTTCCTTAAAAGGTCTTCGTGTCGATTTTGAAACAAAGGTCAAAGGGCTATTTCCAATTATTTCAGAGGAATGATAGCCAAATTTTTCTTCACATGCCTTATTCCAGAAGCTAACCTTGCCTTTCGAGTTTATTTTAAAAACAGGATTTGATGCAAATCCAATTGCCTGTTCTGGATTATCATATGCACTGTAATTTTCCCCTCTCACATTTGTCGCATCCTGGATTATTTCTATGGCCCCTTTAATTACGCCGTTTATATCGAGAATGGGAGCAACGGCCACATTTGCTTGCATACCCTCTTTTATATGAGGAAAAAGAACTCCCACCTCAAAGAACCCGCTGTCTGTCTTTGATACGATTGAACTGGAAAATTTGTCCAGTATAGAATCCGGGGACTCTATCATGATATCAGCTAAACTCCGTTTGTTGTCAACATAGAGTGAGGCAGGAACCTTCTTGCCAATTATTTCCTCTGTAGATATGCCTGTCATCTTCTGACATGCACGATTCCATTGAATCACCCGGTGTTCCAAATCTACTACAAAGGTAGGCAGAGGGGATTTTTCAACAAGAGTGTCAATATACTTCTTTGACTCTACAAGGGTCCTGGATCTAAGCTGTTCTCTGTCAAGGGCATCATTTTTTTCCTTTTCATACATAAAGGCGATGAAAAGAATAACCAAAAGGCCTGATAAATATGCACCCAGGGAATAAATAGGTGAAATATCTGAAGGGATAAGATTCGGAAACTCATAACCGGTCCTGAATAGATACACTGCAACACCGGTTTCAACAAATATTAACGTCCCCCAGATAGTTCCCCATTGATATCCTGTAATAAAAATAGCCATCAGTATGAGGGTAGCATTCCATATCCAGGATAAAAGGATTAAGCCCCCTTCACTCATTGCCCCAGTATTCCATCGAATAATCAAAAAGGTGGCCCAAAGGATAAAAAAGGCATAATTTCCAGCGACGAGTAAATTTTTGGTCAGCCGCAGAAGAATCAGAGCCGAGATCCCTAATATACCTGCACCAATAATAGTATAAAAGAGAAGATCTGCTCTGATGGAAAAATAAAAAAACCCAAGGCAAGAGGAAAGAAGAATAAGGATGCATAAAAATACATTGAGGGCTTTCGCCTTAGTTATTATCTCTACATCCGGAGATTTTATTCCGCTGGTAATAAAATTATTAAGTATAGATTTGATGCTCATGTTTGCCAATGAACTTTTCGGAAATTATTGTGAGAATTTCCTTTTAACGAGTGATGATTGAATGAAATATATTCCTAGTATATGAGCGAATGAGTTCGATACATTGATTGCTCATCTAGTGCTATTTTTATGTTCCTTATGGGTAGCCTATAATAATTTTTCCAGTATTATCTATAATTCCCGTAATAGAAGCTGTATCACCTTTGAAAAGGCTAAGTCCTTTAGATGATGAAACTGTTACCATGACACAACTTTCTGAACTAGGGTTATATATCTGGCAGGTTGTTTCATCAGGTCTCATGATAGTAAAATCTAGAAAATGGCCTTGAGGGATTGCGACCATAAGTGCATCTTTTACATCATCTAACACCATTGCACCGGGTAGAACAGGAGCTCCTGAATGAGGTATTATTATTGTATCAGGAATATT
>CAZBBQ010000280.1:0-2275 GCA_964489745.1 uncultured Desulfobacteraceae bacterium | reverse complement strand
TTCATAGAGCGAAAATGTCACCTTTGTTTAAATTTTTTTGGGATATCAATAGAATGGAGCACTCCCTGGTTTCATATAAAAGTTTGCTATTTTTCCATTTTCTATGATATGAAAAAACACACTATGATCCAACAAAAAAAATATGACGTGAAATTAAAAGCCTGTCTTTCACTTTTCATTAGTATACTCTTGCTCCATTGGTTTCTGCTTACTCCAGCAAGTGCCCAAAAATTTCCTGAACCAAGGGGGGCTATTAATGATTATGCCGAGGTAATTGCGCCACAATATGAACGTGCTATGGATCTGCTTGCCCGTGAAGTATTGCAGAAAACCGGAACCTCTGTCGTTGTTGCTACCCTGAAAAGTATCGAAGATAATGATCCTGCCGATTATGCAAACAGGTTGTATGAGGCATGGGGTATTGGCAAAAAAGGCCAAGATAAAGGAGTGCTTATTTTGCTTGCCCTTGAGGAAAGAAAGGTACAGATTGAAACTGGGTATGGTGTTGAAGGAATCTTGCCTGACGGGCTCGTTGGTGAGATACTCGATACGTATGTAGTGCCGAATCTTAAAAAAGATAACTACGACAAGGGCCTGTCAAACGCCCTCGTAGCGGTATCATCAGTGATCGCCAAAGATGCAGGGATTTCTCTCACTGGAAGCAGCACACCACAGAATCAAACGAAAAAAACAATACAAAAAAAACCGCGTGTCAGTCTCTTCTCTGTTATCCTGTTTTTTGTCGTTTTGACAATGCTCCTTGGTACAAGGCAGGGAAGGGCAATCCTTCCTTTTATCCTGCTTATGGTTTTGGCTGGAGGCAGAGGTGGTGGAGGTGGCTTTGGAGGTTTTGGCGGTGGCTTTGGAGGTTTTGGCGGTGGCTTGAGCGGTGGGGGAGGTGCAGGCCGTGGATTTTAAAGCGAGGTACAACAATGACTAAGATAAAAAAGCCAGAAGAGATATTTGCTGAAATAGAAGAGGATTACAGGAAAGTATTCCAAGATGCACTTGTCTCTATTATTCTTTATGGGAGTGGCGCAGGAAGTGACTTCAATCCTGACATCTCGGATTTAAATTTCCTGATTATCCTTTCAGAAGAATCCATAGATCACTTGGATTTGGCTATTGATACGGTATCCCGATGGAGAAAAAGGAATGTGGCCACACCCTTGTTCATGACACAATCGTATATCCAGTCTTCCCTGGATTCATATCCCCTCGAATTTCTCAACATCAAGAGAAGTTATGTCCTTGTGTATGGTAAAGATATGCTCAAAGACATATCCCTGGAACCTCATCACCTCAGGCTTCAATGTGAACGGGAAATCAAAGGCAAACTCCTGCTTTTGAGGGAAGGCTTTTTGGAGACAGGAGGAAAACAAAAGAGGATAGCCGAGTTAATCAAGGCGTCAATCACCGCTTTTCTATCTATTTTTAGTGGACTTCTACACCTTAAAGGTATTGCGATACCACCAATAAGGAGAGAAATTATACAAGCTGTTGCAAAAGAAATACCTATCAATCAGGAGATTTTTATGAAATGCCTGGATATAAAGCAAGGCAAGGCGAAGCTTTCCTCATCTGAAATAAAGGGCCTCTTTACAAGTTATATGATAGAGGTGAGAAAATTATGGGAAGTTGTTGATACAATGGAACTATAAGCAAGGAGGGCATTAATGACCAAAACAACAAGAAATATTATTATCGCCTGTGCGATAATTGTTATTATTCTTTTTTCTATGTATTCTTTTTTTAAGGGCACGTACAATAGCTTTGTGACGCTTGATGAGACGGTCAAGGCATCATGGGCACAGGTGGAAAACCAACTGCAGAGACGATATGATCTCATCCCAAACCTTGTGGAAACGGTAAAAGGGTATGCCAAGCAGGAACGAGATGTTTTTATTGATGTAACCAAGGCCAGATCACAGGTTGGGAGCGCAGGGAATATACCGGATAAGATCAAGGCAAACAATGGGCTCTCAGGGGCCTTGAGCAGATTACTTGTTGTAGTGGAAAGATATCCTGATCTCAAATCAAATCAAAACTTTATGAAACTTCAGGATGAACTGGCAGGCACAGAGAACAGAATATCTGTTGAAAGAAGACGCTATAATGAATCAGTAAAGACCTATAATGTGAAAATAAGAAGCTTTCCAGCAAATATTCTTGCTGGGATGTATGGATTTAGCAAGGCCGCCTTCTTTGAAGTTCCCGCAGAAGCAAAGGTCACGCCCAAGGTTAAATTTGAATAATTGAGTGAGCATCAAAAACA
>CAZBBQ010000279.1:0-2289 GCA_964489745.1 uncultured Desulfobacteraceae bacterium | reverse complement strand
TCTGCCCCAAGATGGATCACTGTCTGCTCGGCATATCCTTTTTTGCTAAACCTGATACTTCCCTCTCCGTCTACCCTCTTTCCCTTTCCTTTTGTCCAAACATCAATAATCCGAACATCCACGGGCAACTGGAATGCCTTTTCCTGAGCCATCTCTTGTGCTTCTTTAGTTATGCCATCAAAATCAATCCAAAGTTGATTTGATCCGATATCAAAATGGAGGAGGTAGGTTTTTTGTTCACGAATTGCCTCGTTTCTCAAACCGGTTATAAGGCCAACAATCCTCCGTGTCGTAGACTTGAGGTTATCTGTTATTATGGAATATCGAAATCTGGGGATACTCACGGCAAGCATCACACCAATCAAGAACACGACTACTGTCAGTTCAATAAGGGTAAAACCTTTTGTGGTGTTTGGTTGGTTCATTGTGTATGGGGTTTCTTGGGTTTCTTAAACGTATTGCACAGGAATTTCTATTTTTGTCATATATGAACTCAGGTTAGATCCGCAGATGGTAGCTCGATAGGTATTGTTAATACAACAAACTAAAGGAATACAAGAAACACAAAAACCGTTTTCTGAAGGAAACAAACTATTCCAGTTCCCAGTTATTGATATCCATGTCCTTGCCCTCACCACCTGTTTCTCCATCAGACCCATACGATACAAGGTCGAGATCACCATGGATGCCAGGACAAAGGTAAACATATTCATTGTCCCATGGATCTTTTGGAACCCTTCCTTTTTCAAGATATCCTCCCTCTCTCCAGGCATTGGCAAGTTTGCCTACCGAAGGGGGCTCTACAAGGGCCTGTAGCCCCTGTTCTGTAGTAGGATACAAGCCGTTATCCAACTTGTACAATTTAAGTGCGGTCTCAATGCTCTCAATCTGAATCCGGGCTTTCGTGCGCCGAGCCTCTTCTGGCCTACCCATTATTCTCGGAATAATGAGTCCAGCCAAAATACCAAGAATAACCATAACCACCATGATTTCTATCAAAGTAAACCCCCTTCTATCAGCAAATCTACATCGTATCATAATCCCTCCAATTCAGCCTTTTCAGCCGATCATCTGGTTCATTTCAAAAATGGGGAGCAAAATAGAAATAACAACAAATCCAACGATCAAGCCCATTATCAAGATCATAACTGGCTCGAGCATTGAGGTCAATGCCATGATGCGCGATTCTACCTCTCTTTCGTGAGTTTCTGCAATCTTATTCAGCATGGTTTCCAGTTCCCCGCTTTGCTCACCTACAGATATCATTTGCACAACCATGTAGGAAACCCATCTGCTTTGCGATAGAGAGCTGGCCAGGCTTTTACCTGCCCGAATTTCATCTTCAGCCTTATCAAGGACCTCTGCAATCAGAACATTATTAACAATGTTTCGCGCTATCTGGAGGGCAGACAAAAGAGATACACCACTTTGGAGAAGGCTGCCCAGTGTCCTTCCAAATCGAGCAAGGGCAATTTGTTGGTTTATAGGACCAAGAACAGGAATACGAAGTTTGAGTTTATCCCATATGTAATGGACGCCTGGTCTTTTTTTACTATATTTTATTAGTATAATACCACTCAACATAACCACTACGATAACCCACCAGAAAGAGAGTAAAAAATTACTTACATTTATGAGCACTATGGTAGGCAGAGGAAGTGTATGATGCATCTCAGTGAATACCTTTGTAATATTAGGCACAATAAAGGTTATAAGGAAAAAGAGGACAAAGATCCCAATTAAAGACATAAAGACTGGATAGGCAAGGGCCGCTTTAAAGCGCCCTCTCAAGGCCTGTTGATTCTCACCAAATTCTGCCAGATGAGCCAAAACCACATCAAGAGATCCTGACGCTTCGCCAGAGCGAACCATATTAATGTAGAAATTCGAAAATATTTTTGGATGTTGTGATAAAGAGAAGGCCAAGCTGTTACCTTGGTTGACGGATTCCTTTATCTGGGCAATGATTTTTTTAAGAAGCGGGCTGGATTTCTGTGATATGAGAGAATCCAAAGACGCAACAAGAGGAACCCCCGCACCTAATAACGTAGAAAGCTGGCGCGTTATAGCATACACCTCTCCAGGTTTAACACGCTGGAAAAAAGTAAAGAGAGAAAGAGTATCTGAAGGTCCGCCTTTGGGTCGGGAAAGTGTCTCTTTCACCTCAACAGGAAAGATTCCTGAGGCCCTGAGCTTCTGGCGGGCTGCCACTGTGCTGTCTGCATCAAGGATTCCCTTTAGGGTCTTCCCAGAGCTATCAAGTCCTGCATATTCATAAACTGGCATAAT
>CAZBBQ010000278.1:0-2299 GCA_964489745.1 uncultured Desulfobacteraceae bacterium | reverse complement strand
TTCAGGTTTTGGCACGCTATACGTAACATATCCTATTTTATCTAGTAATATTGATATGTTATATGGTGTTATCCTGTCTGTCTTTTTCATGAGTGTCAAGTCATAAATCTCTCACCTCCCATCTTTTTCATTGACCTGGTAAGTTTAGGGGAGTATGAAATATAATTAAAGGGTATTGCCATTGTTTAACCTCATGTGAAGGTCACTCCTTTGGAAAACCCTTTGAATTGTATCAACATAACCTCTATTTCTTTTTTTTGAGTAAGCTCGCCTTTTTCAATGCATCTAGCGAGAGAGAAGAAGGATTTCCCATAATTCCTTGGTAAAGGAGTACCATTGAAAGCCCTTTTAATTTCCCCTGAATTCCCAGACACATTTTGGAGTTTCAAGCACGCCCTTAAATTTATTCGGAAAAAATCGGCCTACCCTCCTCTCGGCCTATTGACAGTAGGGGCCATGCTACCCAAAGAATGGTCGAAACGTGTAGTAGATTGTAATGTGAAAAAGATCACTGAAAAGGATCTCGCATGGGCTGATTACGCCTTTATCAGCGGGATGGTGGTACAGAGAGATACAGCCCGTCAGATAATTGCCAGGTGTAAAAAAGCAGGCTTAAAGGTAGTTGCCGGGGGACCGCTATTCACCAGTGAATATGAGAAATTCGAGGAAGTCGATCATTTTGTGCTTAATGAGGCCGAATTGACTCTCCCACTTTTTTTGGCTGACCTGAAACAGGGATGTGCCAAGCGCGTGTATACAACATCCGAGTTTTACGATATACGAAAAACACCGGCCCCAATGTGGGAGCTGGCCGACCTCACGCAGTATGCCGCGATGAGTATACAGTTTTCCAGGGGCTGCCCCTTCGATTGCGAATTCTGCAATGTAACGGCCTTATTCGGACACCGGGTCCGTTTCAAGACCGCTCGCCAGATAATCTCCGAGTTGGATGTTCTTTACAGCTTGGGATGGCATGGTCAGATCTTTTTTGTTGACGATAACTTCATCGGCAACAAACGATATCTCAAAACCCAACTTTTACCTGCCTTAATCGAATGGCGAAAAAACAAGAGAGGCATGTCCTTTAATACGGAGGCCTCCGTCAACCTGGCTGATGACGAGACGTTAATGGAGATGATGGTTGCTGCAGGATTTGATGCAGTTTTTATCGGTATCGAAACGCCTGATGAGGAAAGCCTTACTGAATGTAATAAAACGCAGAATAAAAACCGTGATCTAATCGAAACGGTAAAATGCATACAAAGGGCGGGGCTGCAAGTGCAAGGAGGCTTCATTGTAGGCTTCGATCATGATACGCGCTCTATATTCCAAAGGCAGATTGATTTTATCCAAAAAAGCGGGATCGTAACCGCTATGGTGGGTTTGCTCCAGGCCCCTGCCGGTACAAGACTGTATAAACGTCTGAAAAAAGAAGGTCGCTTGATCGACCAATTTTCAGGGGATAATGTGGACGGATCCACGAACATAATCCCCCGGATGGATCTTAACGAGTTACGCGAAGGATACAGAAATATTATGCGGCACATCTATTCGCCCAAGCTCTACTATCAGCGTATCAAGACATTTCTTCGAGAATATAAGGCGACAAAGGTTCACAACCCGCTGGACTTCCAGCACTTCCTGGCCTTGTTTCGCTCCAGCATACGGCTAGGGGTCTTTGGCAAGGAGAGGTTCCAGTATTGGAAGATTTTGTTCTGGACACTCTTTCGTCGCCCCGGATTGTTTCCATTGGCAATTACCTTGGCGATTTACGGCCATCATTTCCGCAAGATTTGCAATTTATACATCATGTAAGCAGTTGATAGTATTAGCTAAAGATCTTTCTGGAGATATATTACGTAGAGGATCGCCCTCGCACCCAAGATAGTCGAGGTAGAGGAAGACGGGGTGGCAGGCAGCGCTTCTATTGAGCGGCACCAGGATAAAATAGAGTAATGATAAAATCTTCCTGCTCACCAAGATAACAATGGCAAGTCCTTTTTACTTCATGAGCATAAAGGAAGAGGATAGATAGCTTAAAGAGCTACTGGGGTAAAAGAACGTTCACAGAGAGAAATCATTATCAGAGGATGGAAGCTATAATGTCAAATTTGTGGATGTTGGCGGTGGCTATCGAAATAAGCAAAGGGTGCTGCGATCTTCCTTCAACAGCAAATTGAAGTGAGGTGGCGATAAAATCAAATACGGAGGTGAGTTGAAATGAAAGAGCTTATTGAATACATCGCAAAGTTACTTGTTGACAATCCGGAAGAAGTGAATGTAACTGAAATTGAGGGAG
>CAZBBQ010000277.1:0-2308 GCA_964489745.1 uncultured Desulfobacteraceae bacterium | reverse complement strand
GATGAGATCAATGTGGCTATTGATTTTAACCTGATTCCCTTGAAAAGGGTAGTTGATCTTTTAGATAAAAAACCAGCCAGTCTCGAGTTGGTTCTTACTGGACGAAACTGTCCTCAGGAACTCATTGATAGGGCTGATCTTGTCTCCTTTATAGATGAAATCAAGCATCCTTATCAAAAGGGAATAGAGGCAAGGAAAGGGATTGAGTTTTAATTAAAGGAGGCCAAGTTACATGTTCATCACGTTAATGAGAAAGCACACGAAAGGTATCTTGATTAAGGTAATGGTTGGTCTTATCGCCGTTGTCTTTGTTTTTTGGGGTGTCTACGCAATCCGAGAAAAGCCTGGTTCAAAGATTGCCTATGTAAATGGCGATTTAATCACAGGGTTGGAATATGAGGCAAAATATCGTGAGATGCTCGATGCACTGCAAAAACAATATAAAGAGTACTGGAATGATTCTCTTATCAAGGCATTTCAAATCAAGCAAAGGGCTCTAGATAGCCTGATAGATAAGAGATTAATCAGCCAGGAGTCTCATAGAATCGGCCTCGGGATTACAGATGATGAGGTAGCGAATGCTATTGTTGCCTACCCTGCCTTTCAGATAAATGGAGAGTTTGATGAGGGAAGGTATAGGTCTCTTTTAGGTTATAACAGAATGGAACCAGCGGACTTTGAATCAACAATAAAATTAGAGTTGTTAGGCAAAAAAATCCAAAACTTTATCAAATGCTTTTTCCCACTCACAGATATGGAGATTATGGATTATTATACCTATCAAAAAGAAAAGGTTAATATTGGTTTTGTCTCTTTTAATCCCAGGGACTTTAAAGGAAAAACAGAGGTGAAACAAGATGAGAAAGAGGCCTATTTTGAGGCAAACAAGGAGAAATATCGGATTCCAGAAAAGATAAAAATAGCCTATCTTGTCCTTACTCCATCTGATTTCTTAGACAAGGTAACCGTTGCAGAAAAAGAGATATCAGACTTCTATGAATTAAATCAAGAAAGCTTTAAGAATCCGAAAAAGATTAAAGCAAGACATATCCTTC
Organism: uncultured Desulfobacteraceae bacterium; assembly: GCA_964489745.1. Lineage (GTDB taxonomy): Bacteria > Desulfobacterota > DSM-4660 > Desulfatiglandales > B25-G16 > B33-G16. The sequence continues at coordinate 1,253 of CAZBBQ010000277.1, read as the reverse complement.
TTGAGGTATCGCCTGATGCATCGGAATCAAAAGAGACAGAGACAAAAGAGAGGGCACTTTCTCTATTAAAAAGGCTAAAGGATGGTGAAGATTTTGCAGCACTGGCAAAAAAATACTCTCAAGGGCCTACTGCATCAAAAGGAGGTGACCTTGGGTATTTTACGCAAGGAAAAATGGTTAAACCCTTTGAAGAGCTTGCCTTCAGCCTTAAAAAGGGAGAATTAGGTGGACCAGTAAAAACCCAATTTGGCTGGCATATAATTCAGGTAGATGATATCAAAGATGCTACTATTAAAAGCTTCTCTGAGGTTCGAAATCAAATAGTAACCACAATAAAAAATGATATAAGCAAGGAAATAGCACATGAACGGGCTCTCACCTTGATGGATCAGATGCCCTATGACATTAATTTAGCTACGTATGCAGCTCAACATGGTCTTACAGCAAAGGAAATTGATTATTTTTCTAAAAAAGGGGCCATTCCAGGGCTGGGGGGGGATGAAAGGCTTACAAAATCTATATACTCCTTAGAAAAGGGGGAGATAAGTGAGATCATCGAACATAAGGATAATTTTTATATCATCCAGGTGGTTGACAATAAAAATTCTCATATTCCAAAAATGAGTGAAGTCTCTGTTCAATTACAGAAAGATTTTGTAGATCACCTCTCTCTTGTTGCAGCAAAAAGGGAGGCAAAAAGCTATCTTGAGAAATTAAAAGGGGGTGCTGATTGGTTTGAGCTGGCTAAAGATAAAGGATTAAAAACAGATGAAACAGGCTTTTTTACCAGGAGAGAAAATATCCAAAAAATTGGTTACTCACCATTGCTATCTGAGGTCACCTTTTCCCTCTCATCTCAAAAGAGATATCCAGATGATGTCTTTGAGGTAAATAATAACGTTTACATAATTAGATGGCTTTCAAAAGAAGACATACATAAAAAGGATTTTGATAAAGAAAAGAAATCTTTTAAACAAATGCTTGCTCTAACAAAAGACAGGAGAATATTTAATGCCTGGCTTCAGTCCATAAAAGAAAAGGCGGAGATAAAAATTGTTACCCCAATTGAGTAAAAATACCCCAATTGTTGGAAATTTTTTCTTGACATAATTCAAAAATAAATGTTGTAACTACCCAGGTTCAAAGTTCCAATGTTTCCCGATAAATCGGGATTCAAGCCTGCCCTGGTGCGACGTAACGTGCTTTTTAAAATTGTTCTTCTGAACACTGCGCCCAGAGATTCTATGAAAAGT
>CAZBBQ010000276.1:0-2321 GCA_964489745.1 uncultured Desulfobacteraceae bacterium | reverse complement strand
TACTGCGCAGCACCCTTCCGTCATCTCCCCCTGATCTGGTCATCCTTGATATGATTATGCCAGGCATGGGAGGAGGAGAGACCTATGACAGAATGAAGGAGATACACCCCTACATCAAAGTCCTTCTTTCCAGTGGCTACAGCATAAATGGACAGGCAAAAGAGATACTGAAGAGAGGATGTAATGGGTTTCTCCAGAAGCCCTTTACCTTGGCAGAGGTAGCAAAGGCAATACGGGAGGTGGTGGGGGAGAGATAGTTCACAGGTACGGTGCCTCCTCTTAACAGCCTGTTGTCCAAATCCGATTAGATATATAAATTAAATAAATATTAATTAAATTATCTTAAACTAATTGCTAATATGATATATTTATGATAATATCATGGCAAACACAATAAAGATGGAGTCTTGGCCATGATGGGTTATCAATCTTCATTCCAGTATAAACTTTTCATTATGGGCTTCAGCCTGGAAAAATGTATCCGTAAAGATCATATGCTAAGAAAGATTTTGGAAAAAATCGACTTCGATTTCATATATAAAGAAGCAAAAGACACCTATGGAGGCCGTCCAGATGCATGGCGGTTATGGCTATATTGATGAATTCAAAGTGAATTGCCTTTACCGTGCTGCCAAGGTTTTAGAAATTTATGAGGGCAGCAAGGAAATGGAGAAGATCATCATTTCGAGGACCTTGTTAAGATAGCAAGAAGAAAGAATTCGTCGGTACATTCAAAAACAGGAACAATCAGACAACAAGATTTATCAAATAAACTTGTTTAAATAACAGCCGTCTTTAGGTGGCTCATACATTTAACTCCGGCTTTGTCGGAGTTCACAATCAATCCTCCGGCTTTGCTGGAGGTCACTGAATGATCAAGGTCAAATAAAAAAAGGCATAAAGTGAAGGATAAAACATATAGTTTAACTTCTCAAATTAGATGTTGTGCGATTTGCATTCCGAGCAGTATGGCAGAAGCTTATGGTAGAAACTCAACTGCCGGCTATATCCATTCACTGTACATTGCAAAAGATTCACTATACGCCAGATTAAGACTTCTTTGAGCCTGCAGTATATTAACAGAAGTAAATTTAATGGACTCTATGAGTTAAGCGGGAAATATGGTCAATGGTGAGCAGCTTAATCAAGAAGCTGAGCAGGAAATAGGGCTTGCCCATCTGAGTGAGGGCCGCTTTCAGTCAGTCCTTTTCCCTTATGTGTCTATGAACCTAAGTAGTTACAATTTATCATCAATTATTTTAAAAAAAGGAGTTAGTAATGCAACATGCCATGACACAAGATTTGTTTAACAGTGCAGATTATTTTATAGACCGAAACATTCGGCAGGGGAAAGGCCATAAAATTGCAATATACACAGAGCACCGTAATTATACCTACAATGACGTCCAGAAAATGGTAAACAAAACAGCTAATGCATTGCGTGAAAGGGGGGTGCAAATAGAAGACCGTGTAATGATGTTGATGCTTGATATACCTCAATTTTATGCAATTTTTTGTGGATCTATCAAAATTGGTGCTGTGCCAATACCGGTTAATACTATGCTTACCCCTGACGATTATGAATTTTACCTGAACGATAGTAGGGCACGGTTGCTTGCCGTATCTGAGGAGTTGCTCCCGCTGATAAACGGAATTAAAGGTGATTTATCATATCTCCGTGATATTATTGTGATTTCAGAGGTTGGAGGCGCACGAATACCCTTCAGGCAGAAATATAAAAGCGCACCTGCCACAATTAAAACCGCCGCTACTACCCGTGATGACGTTGGATTTTGGCTTTACAGCTCAGGCTCTACAGGGTCTCCAAAGGGAGCAATCCACTCTCAATATGATATGGTAGTATCATCAAAGGGGTATGCAGAAGGTATATTAGGGCTTACAGAAGATGATATCTGTTTTTCTGCAGCGCGGTTATTTTTCGGCTATGGATTAGGGAATGGAATGTACTTCCCTCTCTATGCCGGATGTGCAGCCGTACTCAGCCCCAATAGACCAACCCCGGAAATCATCTTTCAGTACTTGGAGAAATTTCGACCAACAGTTTTCTTTGGGATTCCTACCCTTTATGGTCAGATGCTGGAACATCAGTCCCTTATAGACAGCGAAAATAGCATGGACCAAGACCCTAATGCTGAACATGTATTTTCATCGGTCCGCCTTTGTGTTTCTGCAGGTGAGGCATTACCATCAGCAATTTTTCACAAATGGAAAAAACGTTACGGTATTGATATATTAGATGGAATTGGATCAACAGAGATGCTCCACATATTTCTTTCTAATAAACCAGGGGAGATCAGGCC
>CAZBBQ010000275.1:0-2323 GCA_964489745.1 uncultured Desulfobacteraceae bacterium | reverse complement strand
TATCTACCTCTTCCTTGATTGCGACGATTTCATCGAGATAGAAATTGAAAATTGGCAATCAACTATCCTGCCTTCTGGTACAATTTTGTCTTTTTGTCTATGCAGTGGAATAGCTTCCCCGCTTCACCTACCGGCAGTTCTACCTTGCCGAGCAGGAGAAAGCCTCCTTTTTTCAGAGCCGTATAAAATCCCTCTATCAGGTGTGCCTGGGGCACGGGATTCAGGTAGATGAGCACGTTACGACAGACCACCAGATCAAGACCGGAATAGGGCGGGTCACTGACCAGGTTGTGTTCCTCAAAGGTCACCAACTCTTTAATGGCTGGCTTCACGCGGAAACCGCCCTTTCCAGGGTTAAAGTACCTCTCCAACCACGCTGGCCTGATACCTTCCACTTCCATTTTGGAAAAAATTCCATCCCTGGCCTTATCAAGCGCCTTTGCGTCGATGTCGGTGCCCAGGATAATGATGTTCCATTGGCTGCTTTCTTCCCCGAAGGTCTCAAGCAGCAACATGGCGATGGAGTACGGCTCCTCACCGGTGGAACAGCCGGCACTCCAGATACGGATATTCTTTTCTGCCTTCCGTGCAAAAGCAGGCAGTACAATAGCCTCAAGTGCCTTGAACGCTACCACGTCACGGAAGAAACTGGTCACATTAATGGTGAGGTCGTTGAACAGCCTGTCGTACTCGGTTTGGTCATTATCCAGAACGCGAGTATAGTCAGCATAGGTATGGACACCTCGTGCGCGCAGTCGACGACCAAGACGTCGGCTCAAGGTACTTTTTTTATATCCGCGAAAATCAAAGCCCCGCTCCAGGTAGATCTTCTCCATGAGACTGATCAGGCCCTTGGTACCTTCAGTAATAGAATCTTGAGATCTCATATGATCATTTGAAACCACGGCTTCTTCTGTTGTAATCATTTTGGCTTTTCCTTCACGGCTGGGATTGATGTTTGGTTGTTTCTCAATTATTAAGCCATTTCTTTAATGCGTCCCTCTCAAATCTCCATTTATTCAAAATCTTTTTACCCGGGATTTCCCTTCCTTTCACAAGCTTGTAAAGGGATCTCCTGCTTAGCTGCAAGAATTTGGCTGCCTCTTCGATGGTAAAGACCTCTTTTTCCATTTTGGACTGTCCTCTTTAGATCCTCCAATGTACGTATTTTGTGCTCCTTTTGCTTTTTAGTGCATTTCTTGTGCCATGAAAGAGGCCAGGAAGTAATGGAGTGCTGGAGCAATAAAAAATGCTGTCCCCAGTGGTCGATGGGAGCGTATGCGGTTATAGAGATAAAGATATGGCAGTGTGCGAGAGATGGGGTAGAGTCGCGGGAGGGGGCGTCTTAGCGCCTGTTGGTATGATTGATATGTTCTTGGGTTTAAAGCAATGGCTTAAAATAGGAGTACTTGTTCCAAAGGCAACGCCTTTATTTTAAGACGTATCGAGTGAAATAGGTTGGAATCTCAAGGAAATAGCGTGGATGTATAGAAAAGACTTCATAGAACAACTTCCCTTATTTCATGGCTTGAATTCCCTATAGATACAAGAGCTTAGCAAGCAGGTTGGCCTAAGTGAGGTGGGCTTGTCCATATGAATTATGGATAGCATGTATCTCCACCTCATAGCCTTTCTTTTTAAATATGAGGCTCATACTTCTACGTATGCCCTCATCGTCGTCAACGATCAGGAGGCTCTTTTTCTCATTCATGCTACTGTTCCAGTTTCTTCTCATGGATTCCTATCCCTCCCAATGCTCTTTGGCATGATAGTCCGAGGCCTTGTCTTCCGAACAACGTCGTTGATATTCACCTTGCGCAGATTAGGGGGTTTGGTACGAGCAAAGCTGAGGAGACCACTGATGGTCTTTTCAGATCTTGTCACGTTCTTCTCAAGGATGGTTAAGGCCTCTTTTACCTCCGGCTCGGGTTTTTCCAGGGCCATGTTGAGAAAGTAAGCGGCGTTCTTGATAGCCCCTAGGGAATTTGCCAGTTCGTGTTTTATGTTGCGAGCGAGTTGCCCTAGCGTATCCAGTTTCCCTGAGCTCAAAAGCTGTTCTTGCATTTCCTTATGCTCAGCCTCTGACACCTCCCGTTCAAAAACACCCCGATCCAGCTGTACTAATTCATGTATGATTTGTTGTTTAGTCTTGTCTAAATCTATTTCTGTCATTTTTCTTGTGTTTTTCACATTATAATTAATCGTGGCGTCCGTCTCCTCGCCCTCCAGGCAGCCATCTTTTCATGGTTTCCCTTTCTAATCTCCATTTGTGCGGGATTTTTTAAAAAGCTTCCTAATAACTAACCACGAGAAACGAACGTTG
>CAZBBQ010000274.1:0-2370 GCA_964489745.1 uncultured Desulfobacteraceae bacterium | reverse complement strand
GGGGAAAAAGCGAGGGATTTCATATTACATCATTGTAAATTGCTGGAAGATTGTTGGGATGATTTACTTCGACTGCCTTAGAAAGAAGTTATGCTCTAAGCCACTCCAGCTATATACAGAAGGACTCCTTGAACTCTGCCTTTCGAATCATCCTTACCGCCCCTGAAGGCAGCAGAATCCTCAAAACCTCTTTGAATTAGCCTCTTTCCGCCCGGGAAAAAGAGGCAGGTCTGCTTGGCATGGTTACAGACGATAACCACATAGCCTCAACCCATATCAAGGAATTCATTCACACTCTTTGAACGATGAGATGCGATATCGATCCCTCATCTTCAATGCCAGATTACCCACTATACCGTCCTCATGAAACTGCCCCCGTTGCGAACCATTTATGAAAACAGAGGGCTGAGGCCTGTTTAAAAGCCGGTCTGAAGATGGCTTAGAACCCATATTCGAGATATATAATCTTATAGTCTTGTTATGGAAATGCGAGAAACTGAATGCTCACAGGTAATTTTTTATTACCGTAATGTGGAGATAAATCCTGATAAATATTACATTTGAGACTTGATTTCTTTTGCTTTTAATCTTAAGTTCTCCAAGCACCGTTTATGATTGAAACCTGTGTATGGAGAATAGGTATGTTCAACCGACGATGGAGAAAGCTGAGAAGGGCATTTTTGTTATTCTTTTTTATAATGATATGGTTCTCTTCAGTTGCAACCGATACCATCCTATCTCAAGATTTTTCTCAGGCTACAGAAACTTCTCCACGTTTAGTCAATCCATATAACTCTCACAATTTGTACACACCCGCCCTTGATGAGGAAGATTCCTTTGGCCCAGATCCTGGGCATAATGTTATTCTTACAGTAAAAGCGGATTCAGATGAAAAGACGGGTTCGCAGGAGGGAGCAGCGCCTGTTAGCATCTGGTTGACTCTGCTCGCACTATTTCTGGGGGGACTCGCCCTCAATCTCACGCCATGTGTGTATCCCCTTATCCCAATCACTGTCTCTTATTTCGGCGGAAAGAGCGAGAAGATAAAAAGCCATATTATAATTCATGGGATATTGTATATGTTTGGCCTGGCCATAACCAATTCTTTGCTGGGTCTTTCAGCCGCTTTATCAGGGGGTATGCTCGGCTTCGCACTGCAGAATCCTTTCGTATTGATCTTTGTCGCAGGTGTAATGGTTGCCATGGCCTTGAGTTTCTTTGGACTGTGGGAACTCAGGCTTCCTTTTTGGCTCACCCGGGCAGCATCAAAGAATTACGCTGGCTTCTCTGGAACATTCTTTATGGGGCTGACACTGGGAATAGTAGCTGCTCCCTGTCTTGGCCCCTTTATACTGGGACTTTTAATCTTTGTAGGACAAAAAGGGGATGCCTTTCTTGGTTTTCTTTATCTCTTTATTCTTAGTATTGGTCTAGGTCTGCCGCTTGCGGTTTTGGCTATTTTTTCAGGGACTATAGCCAGGTTACCAAAATCAGGAGACTGGATGCTGTGGATACGAAAGTTGATGGGCTGGGTGCTTCTCGGCATGGCAGCCTTTATGATAAGTCCTTTGGTATCACAGTTTTTTGGAAAGCAGTGGCTTCTGGCCGGAGTATCTGTTGCAGCAGGCATCCATCTCGGTTGGCTTGATACTACAGGAAAGAAACTCAAAATTTTTCCCTATTTCAAAAAGGTCATGGGAATTATCTTAGTTGTGGGTGGAATCATCTACCTCGCGCTCACAAGCCAGCACGTGGGAAAGGTTGAATGGATTCCATACGATCAGTCCATTCTTGAAAAGGCAGCGGAAGAAAAAACCCCGGTGATCATAGATTTTTATGCTGACTGGTGTGGGCCTTGTGTAGCAATGGAAAGGGAAGTATTTTCGGATCCCGAGGTGATAAAGCTCAGCCGTAATGTGATTACTATGCGTTTAGATCTGACCAGATCGCAACCATTTCATGATGAGGTAATGAGAACATACCAGATCAGGGGTATTCCAACAGCAGTGTTTATAAACAGACAAGGCATTGAAGATATGAAACTAAGGGCCATAGGCTTTGTGGAAAAAGACGAGTTTTTCAAGAGATTAAGAGTATTGCTTGCGCAATCACCTTCCAGCCAAGAATAGCTTATTTCCCTGCTAACCCCTGCACAAAGCTCATTTTTAAGTTGTTTTAAAACATAGTTCCCCTCTTCCTATGTGAACCCTCCTTCTTCAATACTTACTTACGCCTGACTCCATTCATTGCCGGATGGGGCAGGCTATGCGACTTTGCGGAATTTCGGATAGGCAAAGAAGAACACCGTGGCAAAGAGACAGAGAATCAGGCCGCCGATCTCAAGAGAAGCAGCAGTGCCGATACTCTCTG
>CAZBBQ010000273.1:0-2392 GCA_964489745.1 uncultured Desulfobacteraceae bacterium | reverse complement strand
CTACCAGAGTACGTATGGATCACATTATAGAACGAGTGAAGGCATTGGATGAACGAATCGTGGGTGATAACAGCGCGTACCTGCTCAACAAAAGAGGCGAGATACTAGCGGGACCCAATGAAAAGAAATTTCTCACAACACACCACTTGCATAAATTTCCGGTAGTCAGGGATTTGCTCGCTGGCAAAACAGGGATTACAGAATATAAGGACGGTCAGGGAGAAGATGTTATCACCGCCCGGTATGCCCTCAAGGGAGACGGTGTTTTTAATGGGTGGGGCTGGGGAATTATTATGAGCGAGCGTGTTTCAGAGGCCTTTAAAGCAGCATACATAATACGTAATACAATGATTTTATTGGTGTTAGGCATCATCTTTTTAGTAACCATGCTCGCTATAGCTATTTCTCAAAGGTTTTCAAGACCTATTACAGAGGTATCTAAGTCAGCATTGCGAATTTCTCAAGGAGATTTAAAACCTATAAAGATTAACTATGACGCAAAGGATGAAATAGGTGATCTTGTTAGTGTGTTTAATAAAATGGCTGAAGACTTACGCGCTACAACCGTGTCCCGTGATTCTCTCACAAAAGAAATTGCTGAACGAAAATGGGCGGAGGAGGCGCTTAAAAAAAGTGAGGAGAAATTAAAGAATATATTGCATGGTTCACCCATCCCAACCTTTGTTATTGATAACATCCATAGAGTTATTTACTGGAATAGGTCCCTGGAAGAGTATAGCGGGATCAAGGCTAAGGATATAATTCGCACTGACCATCATTGGAAGGCCTTCTACGATGAAAAAAGACCATGTTTGGCTGATCTACTGGTAGATGGAAAGATAAATGATATTCCTCATTGGTATCTGGAAAAATACAGGGCTTCTGATCTGATAGGGGGGGCATATGAGGCTGTAGATTATTTTCCAAAACTAAGTCAGGATGGTAAATGGCTCCATTTTACAGCAGCCCCAATCAAGGATTCTAAGGGAAGATTAATTGGTGCTGTAGAGACTCTTCAAGATGTAACCGAGACAAAAAAAGCCGAGCAGCGAATAAAGTCATTGTCCAGGCAGATCATAAATATTCAGGAAAGAGAAAGAGAGTTTATATCAAGAGAGATTCATGATAACGTTGGTCAACTATTAAGCGCTCTAAAGATGGCTCTTTCCAGGGTGAATAGAAAGATACCGGATAAACTCTCTACCATAAAGGAACAATTGAGTGAAATTTCCAATCTTGTGAATAAAACAATAAAAGAGATTAGGGCGCTCTCACATGCACTACATCCACCTCTCATTGAAGATTTGGGGATTGCATCTGCTCTGGAGGAGCTTTGTCAGGACTTTAAATCATATTCAGAGATAAACATTACATGGGATATTAAACAAATCCAAGAATCTCTTCAGTCTATAACTAAAATTACTATATATAGGCTTTTCCAGGAAGGGTTAAATAATATTTTGAAACATAGCAGGGCAACAAAGGCCTATTTAACCCTCACATCATCAGGGAGCACAATAAATGCTGTTATCGAAGATAATGGCGTAGGATTTTTAGTGGATGATATTTTTTCCCCTTTACAAAAAAAATCCCTTGGCCTCATTAGCATGAGAGAGAGAGTAGCCCTTATCGGAGGAAACTTGAAGATTGTTTCCAGCCCGGGAAAGGGCACAAAGCTTATAGTATGTTTAGAAAAGGAGTGAAGGCATGAGAGATATAATAAAGGTTATTCTGGCTGATGATCACCGGATTTTCCGGAAAGGTTTAAAATCGCTTCTTTCAGAAAAGAAAAACATTGAGGTTCTGGCAGAGGCTGACAATGGAGATGAGGCCCTTGAGGCGGCCAAAAAATACAAACCAGAAATAGTCGTTATGGATATAGCAATGCCAAAAATGGACGGGATAGAGGCCACCCGCCAGATTAGGGAACAATTTCCAGATACAGAGGTGGTTATTCTCTCTATGCATGCCAAAAAGGCATATATCGATCAGGTTTTAAAGGCAGGCGCCAAAGGATATGTTCTTAAGGATTCTGATGAAGAAAACTTGCTGTCTGCTATAGACACAGTCCACAATGGTGGGTATTATCTTGACTCTCCTGTTGCAGATCAAGTTTTGTCTGATTATTTTCGGGACAAATCAAAAAGAGAGCTAAAAAAACAGTCGGACCCCCTATCAGAGAGGGAAAGGCAGGTGCTTAGACTTCTTGCTGAAGGCCACTCTAACCAGGAGGTGGCCGATACCTTATATATAAGCAGAAAAACAGTAGAAAATCATAGGGCAAATATTGTCCGTAAGACAGGGATTCAGGGTCAGGTTGGTCTTGCTAAATATGCTGCTCGTATAGGGCTTATCGATTTAGATTTGTGGGAATAATCTTTGTTGGGGGTCA
>CAZBBQ010000272.1:0-2396 GCA_964489745.1 uncultured Desulfobacteraceae bacterium | reverse complement strand
CCCGTAGTGGAATCAAAGTTATAACCAGCCTTTTTATAATTTTCTAAGGCCCTCTCTTTAAGAAGACTATCCTTCGTTTTATGCGAGTATGTATCAGCTAACTCTGCGGCATGACTATACATGCCTGCATGTTCGTAGTCAGTTATCGTTTTTTCCGTCCGGCTGTGTTCTGGTGATGGATCAATAACTGCAGTATGACACCATGAAATAATCTTTTTAACTTTTTTGCCACAATTTGGACAATGAGAAAGGGGTTTTTCATCAACGCTCTGGATATACTCAAATACTTCTTTGCACATCGCGCACCCTTCTTTAGGAATCTTCGCATGGTATTCGTAAATAGGCATAGAATCGACACCCTTTATACTATAATGTTGAGAACCAAAAAATTTTTATAATTCATTAAAATGAAAACTACTTTGGGGACAACGTAGTTATTCTATTCGCATTAGATCCAAGGTTACTATATTTTGTTACCACAAAAGGTCACAATAGTCTACTTTCTATAACAATAGCTTACGATAACTCAAAATACATAATATTGATAATCACTTTAAATCAGGATTGACATTTTTAGTTTACGGTCTTATATATAAAACCCTTTTTATTTAGCCATTGAATAGACAGGTTTTTATTGACTTTGATCTATAGTTAGGGTAGCTTAAAATTATTCTGAAATATTGGAGGGTTAGAATGTATGCGGTCATCCAAACAGGCGGTAAACAATATAAGGTAAAGCCAGCCGAAGAAATAAGGGTTGAAAAAATGGATGGTAAGGTGGGAGATGAGGTCTATTTTAATGATGTGCTGCTTGTCTCTAAAGAGGATACGGTAACTGTTGGGAGTCCTGTTTTGGAAAATGCCAGGGTGGTAGCCAAGATTACCAGACATGGCAGGGGGCCAAAGATAGTAGTATTTAAATATAAAAGAAGAAAAGGATATAGGAAGAAACAAGGCCACAGGCAAGATTTCACAGGAGTAAAAATAACTGAGATTGAGGCTTAGATTTTCTTGATATATGCTCGTTTCTGGTTATTGGTTAAAAATTGACTAACGAGAAATGAGAAAAGGAGATAATAATGGCACATAAAAAAGCAGGCGGTAGCTCACGGAATGGCAGAGATAGTGCGGGAAAGAGGCTGGGTGTAAAAAAGTTTGGAAGCCAGCTTGTGAAAGCCGGCTCAATCCTCGTTAGACAAAGAGGAACGAGTGTCCATCCAGGAAATAATGTTGGCCTTGGAAGAGACTACACGCTTTTTGCAAAGATCGATGGAATAGTTACCTTTGAACGATTCGGTAAATCCAGAAAAAAATTAAGTGTTTATGCCCCTTAAAAATCAGTTAGTTGTTTGTTGTCTGTTGCAACGGACTACAAACAATGGACAATAAGCAAATAAATGAAATTTATTGACGAGGCCGAGATCACCGTAAAATCAGGTGATGGAGGGGCTGGTTGTGTAAGTTTTAGAAAAGAGAAATTTGTATCAAAAGGTGGGCCTAATGGTGGGAACGGAGGAAAAGGTGGAAATGTTCTGATCAAGTCCACAATACAGCTCTATTCCTTATATGATTTTAGCTCCAAGCGTTACTTTAAGGCCCAAAATGGCGAGCGTGGGAGAGGTCAAAACAGGTCAGGGAAAAAAGGCAACAGTATTGAAATCCTGGCACCTATAGGGACCATAGTAAAAGACAAGGAAACAGGAGAACTGCTCGCAGACTTATTTCATGATGGCCAGCAAATAGTATTAGTGAAGGGCGGAGAAGGTGGTAAAGGGAATAAACACTTTACTACCTCAACAAATAGAGCTCCCAGATTTGCTCAAGAGGGTCAACAGGGAGAAGAAAAAAGACTTAAACTGGAACTCAAACTTATCGCTGATATAGGTATTATAGGTTTACCTAATGTTGGCAAATCTACCCTTTTATCGCGCCTTTCTAATGCGCACCCTCAAATAGCTGACTATCCATTTACAACGCTTGCCCCTAATTTAGGGGTCCTTACTTTTAACGACGAACAATCCCTTACAATTGCTGATATTCCAGGCTTGGTAGAAGGTGCAAGTAATGGCAGAGGTTTAGGCCATAGATTTTTACAGCATATTGAGCGGACCAGGTTTCTTTTGCATATGCTGGATATATATAAACCAAGTTCTGGAGATATTCTAAAAGATTTTTCTATAATACAAGAAGAGTTAAAACTATCCCATCCATCCCTGATAAAAAAAAATCAGGTGATCGTCCTCAACAAGACTGACCTAACAGCAATCAACGGCAAAGGTATCGATGAAATTTGTCATTCCTTTAATGATTTAGGCTACGAGTGCCTTGCGATCTCTGCCCTTGCTGGAAAAGGATTAGAGGAACTCAAACAATTACTAAAAAATAAAGCCCTTTCG
>CAZBBQ010000271.1:0-2402 GCA_964489745.1 uncultured Desulfobacteraceae bacterium | reverse complement strand
CCGCCGTCTGGCAGGCGGGTCTGTGGCTATATCTAAAACATTTCCTGGGTTTAGCATACAACCAGGATCAAGTGCATTTTTCACTGCCTTCATTTCTTTGAGTTTCGTATCTGAGAACATGATGGAAAAGAATTCCTTTTTAATCTTTCCAATGCCGTGTTCAGCAGATATTGTTCCTCCAAGGTCGACTGCCTTTTTCGCAAATTCTCGGTATATCAAAAGGCCTTCTTTCATTTCTTTGAGTGTCCTTGGAATGATGTTGATGTGGATATGATTATTACCAATATGCCCAAATGCAACCCATTCAAGTCCAGTCCCTTCTAAAAGGGATGTGTAAAATCCCCAGATTTCTTTTAAGGCATGATCTGGAACAGCGAGATCGGTTCCAAGTTTATAAAGTTCGGGAATGTTCTTTTTTCTCTCAGCTATGATAGTATTGACAGTGTCAGGAAGGAGATGCCTGAAATTTATAAATCGCTCAAGATCCCTTTGTTCATATCCAGCCCATGACATTTCAAGGGTTGATCCACACCTTGAAACTATTTTTTCCAGTTTAGTATAGTCATTATCTTTGTTTTCAGGATCGAACCGTAGATCAAAGAAGACTGCAGATATTGCATGATCCGGTATTGATGGCATTCCTAATGATTTAGGATCTTCCTTCTGTTTCTTTCTAAGAAGATCAAGGGCATGAGAGCTATAAAACTCAATAAACTCTGGCCGAATACTTTTTTCCTTACGGAGTGCAATGGCAAACTCAATCGCCTTATCATCTGATGGGAAAAATTGAATAATTGAGATAGGATTAATCCACTTTTGGAGTGCTATTTCAATTTCAGTAATTGCCCCGAAAATACCTTCACTGCCTATGAATAGATCGATCAAATCCATATTAGGAGCTGAGAAGATGCCCGCAGCATTTTTTGTGTGGGGCATGGTATACTGTGGAATTTTTACGATTGTTTCATTTCCTGCACTATTTATGATTGTAAATTCACCGCCAGGTGTTGCGAAGTATTTCCCTCTGGGTATTTCAAGAACCTCCCCTGAGGCTATCATAACCCGTATCCATCTCACCCAGTTTCGTGTCGCCCCGTATTTGTAGGTTCTGGCACCAGATGCATTAGTTGAGACGGTTCCTCCGAGAGCTGCCCCCATTTCTGTTGGATCAGGGGGATAAAAATAGGTAGTGACACTTTCCTTGTATTTTTTGAGAAATACCTTTGTTTCAGCAGAACCACTTTCGAAAAGGCCAGGGAAATCCTTTTTCATTGCCCAATTATTAAGATCCCGTATCGTCACTCCACATTGAGCCCTCACACGCCATTCTTTTGATTGAGTGTCATATCTAAGTCCTTGAATCTTATCGAACCTTTCAAGTGACACTACTGCCCCTCCATAAGGAACTGCCCCACCGACTACACCGGTTCTGGCACCGGATAACGTTACAGTGACATTTATTTTGGACATTTCTTTAAAGATGGCTGAGAGCTCGCCTTCGTTGGTTGGGAAAAAAAGGTATTGGGCTCCTTGGTGAGCAAGTTTTGACTCATCACAGAGATAGGGGCTATAATTCTGGCATATTTCGCTATAATTGTTTATACAGCGAATCCCTTTAAAATTAACGGAAGGTACAATTTCAGAAGTAATCTCATGCATGATTTTACCACTTTACCACGTTAATATCGGAAAGTGTTCTTTCTAAAATCATCTCCCCAATGCTTACAAATTTGATGGGCACATCCGTGACATAAAATTGGTATTCAGGAGATTCGTGTTGCTCGTTGAGAAGATTATTTTTTTTGAGCAATTCACCTGCTTTTTCTGTTATTGCCTGGGCAGAGTCTACCAAAGTGATGTGAACTCCCATAATCTCCTGCAATACCGGCTTCAGCAGGGGATAGTGCGTACACCCCAATACGAGAGTATCAATATTTTGGGCTATTACCGGCTTAAGGTACTCCTGGGCCGTAAGTTTCGTTACCTGATGATCCAGCCAGCCTTCTTCTACCAGTGGCACAAATAAGGGGCACGCCTGCGAGACAACCTGGATATCCTGATCAAGCCTTTTTATCGTTTTTTGATAGGCGTTACTGTTGATAGTCGTTGGTGTTCCAATCACACCGACACATTTATTCTGTGTTACAGCGACTGCACTTCTGGCACCTGCATCAACAACATCCAATACTGCAACAGAAGAAAGTTCCCGTATGACATGATAGGCGACAGCTGACATTGTATTACATGCAATAATAAGGAGTTTAACCTTTTGGTCAAGCAAGAATTGTGTGATTTGCATCGCATACCGGGTAATCGTTTCAACTGATTTTACCCCGTAAGGTACCCTGGCAGTGTCACCGAAATAGATGATGTTTTCAAAAGGGAGCTGTTCTATAAGGGCC
>CAZBBQ010000270.1:0-2407 GCA_964489745.1 uncultured Desulfobacteraceae bacterium | reverse complement strand
TTTTTAGGGCATAACAAAAAAGATACCCATGCCCTTCCTTTATGCGCCTTAGGCGTAGTAAACTTTTAAGCAGACACAAATTTTATGCTTAAAAAGAATCGTCCTATCACATTCGTCCTTCTTATTCTAGGAATAGCTATTCTTTTTTTTGGCACAGTAATGGCTATTGTCCTTTCCTTTTCTCACCTAACACCCTCTATAGCATTTGGAGATAAAATAGGAGTGATCCCTATACAGGGTGTAATAAAAAATTCAGATACAATTACAGAGCAATTGATAGCCTTTAGGAATGATAGGCAAATTAAGGCTATAATTCTCAAAATAAACTCGCCTGGTGGCGGAGTAGGCCCGTCGCAAGAGATATATAGCGAAACAATAAGAACGACACACACGAAAAAGGTAATTGCCCACCTCGGATCTTTAGCTGCCTCTGGCGGTTACTATGTTGCATCTGCGGCCGATAAAATAATTGCCAATCCTGGAACCCTTACTGGTAGTATCGGGGTGATTATGGAATTCATAAGCGTTGAAAAGCTTCTCAATAAGATCGGTGTTGAAATGCGGGTAATCAAGAGTGGCGAGTTTAAGGATATAGGTTCTCCAAATCGAAAAATGACTGACAGGGAAAAAAAGATGCTCACGAACCTTATAGAAGATATCCGTAACCAATTTGTAACTGCTGTTTCTAAAGGAAGAAATATGCCCAAAGAAAAGGTTCTTGAGATAGCTGATGGCAGAATCTTTTCAGGCAGGCAGGCAAAAGCATTAGGTTTGGTTGATTCTCTCGGGAATTTCCAGGATGCTGTTAATCTTGCTAAGAGGATAGCTCATATCAAGGGAGAGGTAGAATTGATCTACCCTGAAAAAAAGAGAAAATCTTTTTTGTGGAATTTAATATTCAAGGATCTCGTTGATTATGTAATCAACAGAGTTGATCAGCGTTGCGGAATATTTGAGTACAGGTGGAATGGAGAAATTAGTGTATCCAATTAGATAAAATTAATCTCTCCTTTCCCTTCCCTAATTACTTCCGGGTTATCGTCTATTAAGGAGACTACAGTGGAAGGTTCATGCGAAACAACTCCCCCGTCAATGACTATTTCAACGAAAGAAGAATATGTATCATGAATTAGTGAAGGTTCATCAAGGTTTACGCTCGTGCTAATAATGGGACGTCCTAAACTTTTTACTATAGCTAAACAGATTTTGTTGTCTGGCACCCTTATGCCTACAGTTCTTCTTTTTGCGAGCATGAGCTTGGGTACGAGTCTTGTTCCCTCTAATACAAAGGTATACGGTCCAGGGAGACACCTTTTCATAATTCTGTAGGCATTGTTTGAAACCTGTGCATAAAGGCTTATATCATTTAAGTTAGCACAAACAAATGAAAATGGTTTTGTCAGAGGCCTTCTTTTAAGCTGGTATATTTGTTTGATAGATTTTTTATTAAAAAGATCACATCCAATTCCGTAAAAGGTGTCTGTTGGATAGATTATAAGGCCTCCTTGATCCAAAACTTGAACAACCTTGCTTATAAGCCTTTTTTGAGGGTTATCCGGATTAAGAGATAGTAGCATAATGTTACTCCATGTTATATAAATGTATGTAGTGCGATATCCAATTTTTATCTTATATAGAATTATAAACTATTAATAAGAATGATTCTAATATTTTTTTTTATTCTCGGCGCCATAGTAGGTAGTTTTTTAAATGTTTGTATCTATAGATTACCAAAAAAGGAATCACTTGTATCTCCTTCCTCTCATTGCACCCGCTGCGGTGAGCCCATAAAATTTTATGACAATATCCCTATTGTAAGTTATATCCTTCTGGGAGGGAAATGTAGGCACTGCAAAGAGCACATATCTATTCGCTATCCAGTAGTGGAGGGATTATCCGGTTTACTCTGCCTGACACTCTTCATAAAATATGGCCTGACAATACAGTCTTTACTTTATTTTTTATTTGCTGCTTCTTTACTTATCATAACATTTATTGATATCGATTATCAATTTATACCGGATATTATATCGATACCGGGGATATTCTTTGGGATAGGGGCCTCTTTCCTTATACCACTCATGTCATGGCTTGAATCTTTTATTGGAATTTTGATTGGGGGTGGTTTTTTATTTGTAGTGGCGATAGGATATAAATGGTTAACCGGCCGGGATGGCATGGGAGGTGGTGATATTAAACTCCTTGCAATGACAGGCGCATGGCTCGGATGGAAGTCGATACCTTTTGTACTCCTTTCAAGCAGTTTGATTGGCGCCCTGATTGGGGGCGGCGCCCTGTTAATAAACAAAAAAGGGCTGAGATATAAAATACCCTTTGGCCCCTTCCTGTCTCTTGCTTCTATTGTCTATATCTTTTTTGGCCCGGAATTAATAAACTGGTATATGAC
>CAZBBQ010000269.1:0-2419 GCA_964489745.1 uncultured Desulfobacteraceae bacterium | reverse complement strand
TGGAGGACCGTTTTCGGTAAAAGTGGCTGCTATGAAGAGAAATGCAAACCAATCATCTTTAAGAGTAAAGGGCTTCTACGATAGCTTTATTTAATTGCTCCACATTACAAGGCTTGAGAATAAGGCCCTTTATCGTCTTTTTCAAGCCAGCATCTATTTTGCTTGTGGCCGTCTCTTGGTAGCCGGAAATGATAACTATTCTGGCAGCTGGGTCATGCTCAATGATTTTTTTTGCACACGTGGCTCCATCCATGTGAGGCATCTTCCAATCTAACAAAACCACATCAGGTTTATGCATTTTGTAGTGTTTAATGGCCTGACTACCGCTACTTACCCAATCTACTTTATACCCCATTGACTTAATCATATTCTCAAGACCTTCTAAAACAGCCGGTTCATCATCAACAATTAAAATCTTTTCTCCTTTTCCATGCCTTATTTTCTGTGGAGATTCTGGTTTGGTTTGTTCATATTTTTCTACTACAGGAAAGGCAACTCTAAATTGTGTCCCTTTGCCTGGTTGTGAGGATACAGATATTGTACCTTTGTTTTCTTTTATAATACCATGGGTTATTGAAAGACCTAATCCGGTTCCTTCTCCAACCTCTTTCGTAGTAAAAAATGGGTCAAATATATTCTTCAAGGTCTCTTCATCCATACCACACCCAGTGTCGGAAATGGTAACCACGACCGCTTTCTTAACTTTCTTTGCTTCTATTTTTAGCACACCACCATCTGGCATAGAGTCTCGCGCATTATTACACAGATTTATAAAAACCTGGCCGAGACTGAAACGCTCACCTTTAATTGGTAATGGCTTTTCTATCTTCATAGAAATCTTTATACTCTTATCAAAGGTATTACTTATTATTTTATATGTTTCATCGAGAACACTCTTTAAATCTAAGGGAAGGATTTCTTTTTCAACCTCCTGTCTGGAGAATCTTAACAAGCTATAAATAAAATCAGAGCCCCTTGCTACTGATTCATTAATAGCCCTTGTAATTTTCTGTAATTGCCCATCCTGACTATATGCCATCTGAAGAAATTGAGCATTGCCCAAAATAGCTTGCAGGATATTTCTAAAATTATGGGCCACACCCCCTGCCATCCTGCCTAATGATTCCATTTTTTGAGCATGAGAAAGCTGTTTTTGAAGCCGCTGCTGATTCTCTTGAGCCTTTCTTAGTTGTTTTGTTCTGTGCTCAACCAATTTTTCTAAATCTGAGTAAAGTCGAGCATTCTCTATAGCAATGGCCGCAGTATTACCTAAGCCAGCAAGCGATTGGAGGTCATCCTGTCTGAATCCTCCAGGCAATCCAATAGAGTCTACATAAATTGCTCCCCGAACCTCTCCTTTATATTTGAGCGGTACACACATAACTGACCTGATATTCATTTGTTGCATGCTGTTAGAGAGCCGAGTTTCATCTATACGGCTCGTATCGGACACCAACACCGGCTCACCTTGCCGTATCGTTTTTTTAACGATAGTCCTGCTGTAGTTAATCTTGGAGAAGATGCCATATTTGTCCTCCATCCTCGTCTTTGAAACCACCTCTCTAAGTTTGCCAGTCTCTTTGTTGAACAATAATATGGCACCACGATCTATTCTCCTTAGAACATCTAAAATCTGATCTATCACCTCACCTAAGAGTTCATCGATATTGAGGGATTGAGCAAAGATATTTGAAACCTTAAGAAGTAACTCCAAATTCCGTGTATCGCTCTTAGGGCTATCGGCTGCCGGCAAGGACTCTCTTGGTAAATCTGTGGGAAATGGTTTGACCGCTTTTTTCCCATAAGATTGCCCTCGGTCTTTACCGAGTATGGCCTCCTCGGTGATTTTATTCTGGACCCTTTCAACCCAGAGTGTATCATTTCGCATACGGATTATCTTCACACCTATATTGATAGGCCAATCAGGATCAGGTAGATCATGAACCCAGCACACCTTTCCTCGGGCCTTAAGAAAATTATCTCGGTAAAGCCAGGTCTTAAGTTTTACTTCCTGACCAACTTTGAACCCATCGGAGCTGTCGACCTTAATGCATAGCCCCTCATTACTCACATCCTTGATTTCGCCATGGAAGAGATGGCTGTTAAACAATGTCCCAAGGCGCTTCCCCTTGACAGGAAGTGCAAGAGGAACACGTTCAAACCGCCGTTTTTCAGAAAATTCGACTGCCATTGTTGCTTTTCTCCCCTACTCAAATTTCATTCATTTAATGATAGCTGGTTATAAGGCACAGCTCCACTCTGAGGCATAGGCTTTATAGGCTGGTAGCCATTTATAAAATTAGTCAGAAAGGCATTCTGAATACTGCCTGCCAGGATATTTTTGTGGCTTGACCTCCTAAGAATCACACACGTGCCATATACTCAAATATGGATAATCATTCAGTATACGTATGTTAAT
>CAZBBQ010000268.1:0-2422 GCA_964489745.1 uncultured Desulfobacteraceae bacterium | reverse complement strand
CTTACCAATTCCAATAGAATATCGTAACTTTCCAGGACAATAGCTTTCTGCTATCATTGCTGACAATTTGAAAGCTGAAAAAGTTTAGTATTGTGTTTGTATGCTGTAATAAAATTAGGTAAAATTCAGCTGTTAACTATCTCACGAAGTCTATTGTCTATATTGAAATGAAGAGCACCTAATATATTTCAGATCCCTTGAATACTACTCTGGCAAAATCTACTAAAACCCTTTTTCCTTCTGTAACTCTCACCCCTATAAAACACTTTAATCCAAACTTTTTGGATAGCGCATGGACTCAAAACCCGCTCGTAGACACTTTCATGCTTCTTATAAGACTGTTAGCCCAGACTTTAATCTATGATTCATAAGGGGACCGGAAAAAACTGTAATAAATCTGTAACTTTTTTCTCTGCTATGCGTTATACAAACAACGTGGACAAATACCGAGCATTCTACATGGAGCATAAGGATAAACTTTTCGCATACCTAATGCGTATGACAGCAGACTATTACCTTTCAAGCGACATTATGCAGGAAAGCTTCACGCGCTACCTTGAACATTACGGCCAGGAACTTCCAAGCCTCTCACTCCTCTACACCATAGCCCGCAATGCACTTTTTGATCATGCACGGAAAGAGGGACACAAAACTGAGCTTAAGGAAGATCATGTAGATCGCTCTGTTGATCAGGAACGCACCCTTATGGTGCGCCAGGAATATCGCCACGTACTTTTGGCCATGGAGGAGCTTGAGAAGGATGAAAGAGACCTTTTGGCCATCGCTGTAAGCGGCAATTTCTCCTACCAAGAAATTGCCGCTATCACTAGTATAAGCGTAGCTAATGTGAAGGTGAAAGTCCACCGGGCCCGCCTCAAGCTTAAAAAAATACTTCATAAAGGAGAGATATGATGGAATTTTTGATCAGCATGTTCATCGATGACGAGTTAGACATTGATGATAAGATTGAATTTGTGGAAAAGGTGCATGGAGACAAGGTCTTTCAAGACGAGGTGGTTGAGCTCTTAGGCCAGGAAAAGCTTATCCGGTCAGAGGTTGTAGATCGTGTTCCATCAATAAAAGTCAAGGGAAAAAAGAGGTTTGCTTTTTTCCCTCTGTTGCGCCCCGTGAGTCTGCTTGCATCAGCACTGGCAGTAGCAGTAATCATTTTTTTCCTTGCCATACCGACTCAGGTAACCACGTCTACCCCTTATAGGTTCGTTATCTATCGGCCAGATGTGCGTCAAGCAGAGATCACTGGTAGCTTCACTGAATGGAGGAAAATCCCCATGAAGAGAATTGGTTCCAGCGGATACTTTGAGCTCAGTCTTTATCTTCCCCAAGGGGAACACCAATTTACCTATATACTTGAGGGCAGTCAGAGGTTTCCCGATCCAACGATACCCACCCGGGAGCAGGATGATTTTGGTGGCGAAAATACAGTCCTTTTAGTGGAGCTATAAGTATGAAGAAATATTTCCTGCTTTCAATCCTTGCCTTCTCTGCCTTGACAGGTTGTGCACACCACTACTACCAAGTGAAAGGGGAAGCGGTGGAGCTCTACCTTAAACGACCTGATGCCGTAACTGTTGCCTTTGCCTCTTCCCTTGATGGGTATCAGCTCCACCAGGCGGAAAAACACGATAGCTCAACATGGAAGGTAGAAGTCCCCGCATACCGAGAATTTACCTATTTCTATATTGTTGATGGAGTCTTGTTTGTCCCTACCTGCAAGTTCAAAGAAAAGGACGATTTCGGGGCAACAAACTGCATTTATATTCCAGGCTTGTAACCTTTTCCATGGTCAGACGTTTTAAAATCAACAATACAAGAAAGGGGAGAGAATATGAAAAAGATATGTCTCATGGTATGTGTCGTTTTGTTTTGTGCTTCATTTGCATTCGGGGATGAGGTGGAAGAAAGTCTTTCCACTCTGGCCACCGAACAGCTCAAGACCAGTACCAGGGAAATGATACAATCTGGAATAGATACTAATAATGCAATTAGGATGACCAAGCTCATGCTACAAAATCAGTTCAATCTGGAACAGACTCTGAGAGCCCAGAAGGTCATTATGAATGCCAAAAAAAAGGGTTTACCTATTGAGCCCATCATGAACAAGGCATATGAAGGAATGGTCAAGCAGGTACAGGCCAAGAATATCGTGCAAGCGATGGAGCAAGTGAGAGCCCGTTATGCCTTCGCCCATGAGCAGGCACGAGCCCTTACCAAAGAGCGTTCCCAGACACGCGCCATTGGAAATACTATCGCCAAGACTTTTACAGCGGGTATGGATCAAAAAGGCATCCAGGGCATTATGGACAGGCTCCAGGAGCGTACCCAACAGATGACTCAATCGCAGACCATGGAGCTTGCCAAGGAAAGCTTCAAGACTGCACGCGACATGGCACGGCTCGGTCTT
>CAZBBQ010000267.1:0-2423 GCA_964489745.1 uncultured Desulfobacteraceae bacterium | reverse complement strand
TGAGCCGCCAATTATTGGTACCGTATTCCCTACAACTGATTGCAGTCCTTTAAAAAATCTATTATGGTCGAGCTGCCCACTGCAAAAAGAAATAATAAAATCTGGCCTATCTATTGTGCCCTTTGCTATTGCATTTTCAGCTACTTTTTTGCCTGACGAGAAGGCGTCTTTTTCATTACAGTACCCAATTCCTACTTTCATTTTCTATCTCCTTAATTCTGTCCTATAATTCTTTATAGCTCTATTTCTCAGTCATGGAAAGCCCTTCTATTGCAATATACAAACAACATTTATCAGGGCGAAATAATTAATCTTGATGAAGGCTTAATTCTGATATTTGACACATATCATTTTCTCAGATGAGGAAAAAGGAGATAATAAAATATGCTCAATATCATTAAAGAATAGCCTATGATTAATTTCTATAGGAAAAATACAATTGTCAAGGTTTTCTTTCTGTAAAGGAGAAGGTGTTGCGTAGCAGCAATCAAACCCTTATAATATCGACCAGCAACAACCGCTCCCTTTTGAAGGATTAACGGCTATACGCCGCTTATGGGGTAAACAAGTGTCTCATGCATTCGGCCATGACTTCTCACCGAGGGCAATACGACAAAGGTCTGTGATAAATTTTTTTGCAGACAAAGCTGCGAGGTAGGTCGCCGTAACACTTCGTCACATGCAGGACATATAGTTATGAGAGTATCGGAGCCGCATTCGATAGCGTCCTTAACGTTTTTCTCCTGAATATCAATGGCAGTATTTTATGAGGGGCTTCAAACTGTATTGGAAAGTTTCCTCTGTGCGATCTGGCTCTGAAACGAAAAACAGAAACGTGGTAAGAATAAC
Organism: uncultured Desulfobacteraceae bacterium; assembly: GCA_964489745.1. Taxonomy (GTDB): domain Bacteria; phylum Desulfobacterota; class DSM-4660; order Desulfatiglandales; family B25-G16; genus B33-G16. The sequence goes on along the minus strand of CAZBBQ010000267.1, from coordinate 1,574 downwards.
AATTTGAGCCGCTAATTCAGACAAACATCAAAATTTAAGTTGTTTCAGAACCCATGTCCTTTTTTATCTTCAATGCCAAATATATTGCCAGGCTACTAAGCCCACAAAAAACAAGCCAAACAAGACGATAGCTTCCAAAGGTATCAAATGCCCATCCAGCTAAAGTTGGGCCTATAATACCTCCTATTGATGCAGCTCCCATGGTGATCCCGATCATCTTGCCAAAGGAATTCCTTCCAAAGTATTCCCTGAGAATCGCCCCTCTTAGAACCATACTACCTCCATAGCCTGGAGAGAAAAGCAGAAGAAAGACGAAAGCAACCCATACCACTTGTACATAACAAAAAGCCAGCATTCCCAAAGATATAATGCAGAATGTCCAGGCCATAACATACCCTTTATCAAAAACATCGCCCAACCAGCCGAAGCCGAACCTTCCGATAATACTGGCCAGGGGAATAGCACCTGCAACAAGCCCAGCAGTAACTCTTGGCAGCCCTAAGCTGCCGAGGTAGGGCATGATATGGATGATAACTGCTGCAACAATCATCATCCGTATTGCGTCCAATATAATTAAATACAGAAAGGACTTCTTTTTAAGCGCCTCTTTAAAACCAATTTCTACTGCCTTAACTCCCGGGTCTTGATTTTCCAGGTGTGGCATTCGATCACTCGGTGATATTCCATCCGGAAGATAGCCATATTGTTCTGGCCTGTTGCGGATAACAAAGGATAACGGTATTCCCAGGACCCACATCCCCAATCCTAAAACAATTAAGGTAGCCCTCCAACCAGAAACATCGATAAGTTGAACGATGAGGGGAACCATCAATCCACTGGCTCCAAAACCAGAGGCCATCACACCAAGTGCTATCCCCACGTTCTTATGAAACCAGTTGGCCACAGCAGCCATAGTCACTACCGCAGCGCACCCCCCGGCACCAAATGCAATCAGTAAAAAAGAGACATAGAACATGGCAAGAGACTGCGTATGACTGAGGAGGATGAGACCGAATCCAACGGTGATCGTTCCCCAGAAGATGAGTTTTCTCGAGCCAAAGCGATCAACGAGAAAACCCACAAGGGGAGCAAAGATCCCCATCTCTAAGCCCCGAAGGCTCGCAGCAAATGATATTTGCGTATAGCTCCAGCCAAACTCCTCTCTAATTGGCTCAAAAAAGGCCGTAAAGCCATAGAATATAGCACCGCCAACATAGAAGCCAATGAGGGAGCAAGCGAGTACGATCCACCATCCATAAAAAATTTTTTTAATCATGATTATTATAAGACTCGTGTAAACTGAATGAAAAGAAATGCGAATAATGTTTAGTGATATAGTCTATGAGGTAAGGCACGTCAATATCTCGATTCGTTTTGGCACTATCTATAGTGCTCCGACAGTTTCTTTCGTTCTTCATCCGGCAGGGACCTGATATAAGACTTCCATCCTGGACACCACCTGATATGCCACTTCCATATTCGGCCCAAAATAGATCGGGGTTTTGTATCATACCTTGCTCTGAGCCCGCATTTTTCACAACGATTCATTGCTATTCTCCTTTTAAATGCAGTAC